>NZ_JBFUMO010000261.1:0-7751 GCF_054049355.1 Roseateles sp. P5_E11
GGGCGACACCGAGGGCGTGGTGGTACTGGACCAGGCCGAGCAGACCTTCATCTTCGAGAACATCGACAGCGAGCCCGTGCCCTCGCTGATGCGCGGCTTCTCGGCGCCGGTGGTGCTGGAGGACGGCCTGTCCGACGCCGGCCTGATCGTGCTGATGCGCCACGACAGCGACCCTTTCAACCGCTGGGAAGCCGGCCAGCGCCTGGCGCTGAACCGCATCCTGCATTCGCTGCGCGCGGGCCAGCCGCTGGTGCTGAGCCCCGTCTTCATCGACGCGATGCGGGTCCTGCTCAACCATCCCGAGTTGGACCCGGCCTTCAAGGAACTGGCCCTGACCCTGCCTGGCGAGGCCTATATCGCCGAGCAGCTCGACGTCGTCGACCCACAGGCCATCCACGCTGCCGTCATGGCCGCGCAAACCCAGCTCGCCGCCGCCCTGCGCGACGACTGGGCCGCGGCCTTCGAGGCCAACCAGATCAGCGGTGGCTACACGCCCGACCCGGTCTCGTCCGGCAAGCGGGCGCTGGCCAACCTGGCCCTGTCCATGCTCGTGCTGGATGCGCAGGCCACGGGCGACACCGTCTGGCCGGGCAAGGCCTACCAGCGCTTCAAGGACGCGTCCAACATGACCGAGCGTCTCGGCGCGCTGGCCGCCCTGGTGAACGCCAACGCCGAACTGGCCGCACCGGCCCTGCAGCGCTTCCACGCGCTGTTCAAGGACGATGCGCTGGTGGTCGACAAGTGGTTCTCGCTCCAGGCGCGCGCGCCCGAGGCCGATGGCCGTGTGTTCGCGCGTGCCAAGGCGCTGACCAAGCATGCCGACTTCACACTCAAGAACCCGAACCGCGCGCGCAGCCTGTTGGCCTCGCTGTACATGTTCAACCCGGCCGCCTTCCACCGCGCCGACGCGGCCGGCTATGTGTTCTGGGCCGAGCAGGTGCTCGCCATCGACACCATCAACCCGCAGCTCGCCAGCCGCCTCGCCCGCGCGATGGACCGCTGGGCCGTGCTGGCCGAGCCCTACCGCAGCGCCGCCCGCGAGGCCGTCGCGCGCGTTGCCGCCAAGCCTGATCTGTCGAGCGACGTGCGCGAGATCGTCGAACGCGCGCTGGCCTCGGGAGGCTGATCGATGTCTCGTCAAACCAGCCTGACCCAATACCTCGTCGAGCAGCAGCGCGAGCACGGCCACATCCCGCAGGAACTGCGCCTCTTGATCGAGGTCGTCGCCCGCGCCTGCAAGCGCATCGCCATCGCCGTCAACAAGGGGGCGCTGGGCGACGTGCTGGGCACCGCCGGCAGCGAGAACGTGCAGGGCGAGGTGCAGAAGAAGCTCGACATCATCGCCAACGAGGTGCTGATCGAGGCCAATGAATGGGGCGGCCACCTCGCGGCCATGGCCAGCGAGGAGATGGACGGCATCTACGTCGTGCCCAACCGCTACCCCCAGGGTGAATACCTGCTGCTGTTCGACCCGCTGGACGGCTCCAGCAACATCGACGTCAACGTGTCCATCGGCACCATCTTCAGCGTGCTGCGCAAGGTGGGCCATTCGCGTGGCGTCAGCGAAGAAGACTTCCTGCAGCCCGGCAAGCAGCAGGCGGCGGCCGGCTACTGCGTCTACGGACCGCAGAGCATGCTGGTGCTGACGGTGGGTGACGGCGTGGCTGTCTTCACGCTGGACCGCGAGACCGGCTCCTGGGTGCTGACGCAGGACCAGGTCAGGATTCCCGAAGACACCAAGGAATTCGCGATCAAMATGTCCAACCTGCGCCACTGGGCGCCGCCGGTGCGCCGCTACATCGACGAATGCCTGGCCGGCTCCACAGGGCCTCGTGGCAAGGACTTCAACATGCGCTGGGTCGCCAGCATGGTGGCCGACGTGCACCGCATCATGACCCGCGGCGGCGTCTTCATGTACCCCTGGGACCAGCGCGAGCCCGACAAGCCCGGCAAATTGCGCCTGCTGTACGAGGCCAACCCGATGGCCTTCCTCGTCGAGCAGGCCGGCGGCGTGGCCACCACCGGCAGTGAACGCATCATGGACCTGAAGCCGACCAAGCTGCACGAACGCGTGGCCGTGGCCCTGGGCTCCAAGAACGAGGTCGAGCGTATCGCCGCCTATCATCTCGACGCGTCCTGAGAAGCGTACCAAGAAGCGTCTATGGCATAGGCCGGTCCATCCAGCCTGTGATGAGCTGGACGGCCTCGGCCTCCATGCCGATGAAGCCGTGCCAGTGGAGGGCCTCGCAGGCGTCGCCCGTCGGGTCGGCGCCGCCGTCGACCACGACCAGCTTCTTCACTGGCGCAGCCGTCAGCCCGCGCGGGATGTAGCCCACGTCATGAGGCAGAGTCTGCCGGCACTGGTCCTTGGCGTGGTGCAGCACCAGCACCGGCACGCGGATGGCCGACAACTCCTGGCGCGGCACGGCGCCCGGCTTGTCCCAGGCGACGATGCTGGACGTCAACACCAGGCCGGCGATCTCCCCCTGCAATCGGATGGCCGCCGCCGTGGCCGACACCGTTCCACGACTGGTGCCGACCAACCAGACCGGCAATGGCGACTTCTGCCTGACGGCCTTCAGCACTTCGCGGATGTCGGTCATGTGGGCGTCCGAGATGCGCTCGCTGTAGCCCAGATCGGGCGTGTCGCTCGGCTTGCCGAAGATGGCGACGTTGTAGCCGCGCGCGGCGAACTCCCCTGCGGAGCGGACCAGGAAATTGCGGCTCGTTGGCCGGCCCGCTTCGATGCGCCCGAAGCCGCCGCTGCCACCGGGAAACAGCAACACCGTCGCCCGCGCCGCTTCGGCAGCCTGCCAGAACACCGGCGTGACAACGCCCTCGCGGGTGGCGACGTCGAAGCGCCCATCCTCGGCCTGGGTCAGCGCCGTGGCACCCAGCATCCACGCCCCCAGCAGCAGATTCCTGATCTTTTTCATGCGCCGGAGTTTGCGTCCTGACGCCCGAAAAGCAAGCCGATCTTGGCGGCTCAATGCAGTTGCGCTATGATCTCGGGCTTCGCTGGCCGCTGGGGAATGACCATCGGTTGAGCGTGAGGCCGGCATAGCTCAGTTGGTAGAGCAGCGCATTCGTAATGCGAAGGTCGGGGGTTCGACTCCTCTTGCCGGCACCAGAACAAGAAGAAGCACCAAGGGCCTGATCTCGCGATCAGGCCCTTTTTGCGTTCTGGGCAGTTTTCCGCACTTGGAACAGCTGTTGCAAACGACCTCAGCCCAACCTCGATAACGCACGCGCGGCGCAGGCACCGGGCCGTTAGTCTGCATGGATTGCAGTTCCCGAAGTCGCCCGCACACCATGGACAGCGCCAGCAACACCCCCACGCCGGGCTTGCGTCAGAAACTCATCATTGCCGCCATCGTCGTCACGGCGCTGCTGGCCTTGTTCGGCCTGTCGACCTTGCACGAGCGCACGACCAGCGAGGTGCAGGCCCGCAAGAACGCCACCGCCCTCAGCTTCGAGCGCTCGCCCGAACAATGGCTGGCCCACCCGCGTGAAGCTTCCGAGTTCGAGCGCGCCCTGCAGGCCAAGGACGTTGCGGCCGTCGGTGTCAGCGGCGGCCTGGTGCTCTACACCGACCGCGCCGGCCATCAATTCAGCACGCGGCTCATCGACTGCGGCCTGGGCTGCAAGAACGAGATCGGCTCACGCCTGGGCGAACTCAGCGTGGCCCAAGGCTTTGCGCTGACCGACATCGACGTCGACGCGCGTACCGGCGGCCAGCGCCTGTTCCAGTCCCTGGAGCGGGCCGGGAGCGCGCTGGCGCCGCTGCTCGTCATGCTGCTGATCGCCGGCCCGCTGGTCTATCTGCAGCTGCGCGGCCCCTTGAGCCAGCGTACGCGCCTGGCCGACAAGCCCAAGACCCGCTTCGACGACGTCATCGGCGCCGAAGAGGCCAAGAAGGCGTTGCGACGCGTCGCAGCCTTCATGAAGGATCCCAAGCAATACGCCGCCGTGGGCGCCAAGGCGCCGCGCGGCGTGCTGCTTGACGGCCCGCCGGGCACCGGCAAGACGCTGCTGGCCAAGGCCCTGGCCGGCGAATGCGGCGCCAGCTTCATCAGCGTCGACGGCTCTTACTTCAGCTCCATGTTCTATGGCGCCGGTATCGGCAAGGTGAAGGAGCTCTTCAAGAAGGCCCGCGACGCAGCGCCCTGCATCGTCTTCATCGACGAGATCGACGGCATCGGCCGGCGCAGCAACGGCAAGGAAGCCGGCGGGGGCGGCGGCGAGCAGGAGCAGAACCGCATCATCAACCGCCTGCTGGTGGAGATGGACGGCTTCTCCTCGCTGGAGAATGTCGTCATCGTCGGYGCCACCAACCACATAGACAACATCGACGAGGCCATGCGCCGGCCTGGCCGCTTCGACCTCATCGTGCGCACGGCCATGCCCACGGTGCCCGAGCGCCAGCAGCTGTTCGACCTTTACCTGGGCCAGATCAAGGCATCGACGGGCATGGACCTGCCATCGATCGCCCGCACCGCGGCCGGCATGTCGCCGGCGGACATCGCCAACTGCGTGAACCGCGCCGCCGCCTACGCCGCTGAAGCGGGTGAAGCCCATGTCAGCGAGGAGCGCGTCTACCAGTCGCTGGAGACGCACCAGCTCGGCGGCGAGGTGAGCAACAGCAAGGACATCATCACGCCCGAGACGCTGCGCCGCATCGCCTTCCATGAATCCGGCCATGCGCTGGTGGCCCATGTGCTGGAGGCCGGCAGTGTCGAGCGCGTCAGCATCGAGCCGCGCGGCCCGGCCCTGGGCGTGACCTATGTGACCCGCACCCACGAGGAGCCGCTGTACGGCGAACGCGAGCTGCGCTCCCGCCTGGCGATGATGCTGGCGGGCCGCGAGGCCGAGCTGATCGCCTTCGGCAACACCTCCTCCGGCGCGGCCGACGACCTCAAGCGCGCGTCCGAGCTCGCCACCAACATGATCGGCTCCATGGGCTTTGGCAAGACCTTCGGCTTGCTCAGCATGGCCGGCGTGCCGAAGGAACTCATCGGCCCCGACGTACAGAAGTCGCTGCTGGACGAGGCCCGCGCCCTGCTCGAGAGTGCCCAGGCCGAATGCCGCAGCGTGCTGGAGGACAAGCGTGACCGCCTGGACGCATTGACCGAGTTGCTGCTCGGGCAGGAGACCGTCAGCGGCGCACCGCTGAAGCGCGTGCTGGCGGGCGAGCCTACGGCAGCTTGAGCCGCTTTCTCGCCGTGGCCAGCGTCTGCCGCGACTTGGCGTAGTCGCGCCACGGGTCCTCCTTCTCGAAGGACAGGTACTCGCGCGCCGTCGTGATGGTCCACTGCGCGCCGCTCTTCAGTGAGCCGAGCTGCTCCCAGCTGACGGGCATGGAGACGCCCAATCCCGGCCGGGCCCGCGCAGAGAACGCCGTCGCCGTCGTCTGGCTGTGCCCGTTCCTCAGGTAGTCGATGAAGATCTTGCCAACGCGATTCTTGCCGCCGCTCTTGGCGACGAAGCGCTGCGGGAGGGTCTCGGCCATGTGGGCCACGACGGCCTGCGAGAAATCCTTGACGGTGTCGTAGTCCAGCTTGGGCGCCAGCGGCACCACCACATGCAGGCCCTTGCCACCGCTGGTCTTGAGCCACGCCTTCAGGCCCAGCTCCTCGAGCATGGTGTGCGTGAGGGCGGCCGCCTCCTGCAGATGCGCCCAGCTGACGCCCTCGCCCGGGTCCAGGTCGAACACGATCCGGTCCGGTAGGTCGATGCGCCCGACCTTGGAGTTCCAGGTGTGGAACTCGACGACATTGAGCTGGGCGGCGTTGATGAGCCCTTCGACGCTGTCGACGGACATCAGCGCCTCGTGTTCCGGCCACAGCGCCGGATCGAGGGTCGTGATGCCCGGGATCTCCTTGTCCGAATGCTTCTGGAAGAACAGCTGCCCGCTGATGCCCTGCGGTGCACGCACCAGGGAGACGGGGCGGTTCTTCAGGTGCGGCAGGATGCGGTCCGCGACGCTCTCGTAGTAGTGCACCAGGTCGATCTTGCGCAGCCCGGTCGAGGTGTCGATGACCCGGTCGGGGTGGCTGATCTTGACGCTCGTCCTGGGCGAAGGCCGTACCGCCGCGGCCTGCTCGCGCTGGATCGCCTTGGGCGCCTTGTCGGCGCGCACACCAACGAATCTCGCATGCCGGATATGGCCATCGGGCGTCCACTCGCCGAAGGCCACTTCCACCACCATCTCCGGCCGCACCCAGCGCTCGCTACCCCGGGCGCGGCGCGACCAGCGGCCCGGCTCGACGGCCGCCGGGGCTATGGCCGGCGTCTTCGTCTGCAGCTTGCTCAACTGCCGGTGCAGCTCGCGCCCCTGCGCCGAGGCCCAGCCGGTGCCGACCGAGCCGGCCGAGCGCAACTTGCCGTCCTGGTGATAGCCCAGCATCAGGGCTCCGACTTCCTGGGGCGAGTTCGTGCGGTCGGTGAAGCCGATGACGACGAATTCCTGGCGGCGCTGGCATTTCAGCTTGAGCCAGCTGTCACTGCGCCGGGAGACATAGGGCGAGTCGGCCTTCTTCAGCATCACGCCTTCCAGGCCCAGCTGGCAGGCCGCGGCGAGCACTTGCGACGGCGCCGCCGGCAGCTCATCGCTGAAGCGCACGCGGGCCGAGGTGCGGCCTTCGAGCAGCTCTTTGAGCACCGCGCGCCGGCTGCGCAGCGGCACTTCGCGCAGGTCGGTGTCGCCGAGGAAGGGCAGGTCGAACAGGAACATGGCGATGTCCTGCGTGCGCGCGTTGTCGATGGCGTTCTGCAGCCGGTTGAAGTCCGGCACGCCATGCTCGTTCAACACGACGATCTCACCGTCCAGCCAGGCCTGATCGATGCCGAGCTTCTCGAGTTCATCGACAAGCGGCGCCAGCTTCGCGGTCCAGTCATTGCCATTGCGCGTGATCAGCGCGACCTTGCCCTTGCTGATGCGCACGCCCATGCGATAGCCGTCGAACTTGTTCTCTATCACCCAGTCGCCGTCTGCGGGCGCAGCGGCAATCAGCGTTGCCAGCTGCAGCTCGAGCGTCTTCGGGAACGGCGCCTTCCTTGCGCGGGACAGATCGGGGCCGGCCGTCTGCGGCTGTGCGCGCACCCGCGGTTCACGCTCCTCCACGGGGCCCAGGGGTTTTTCCACGACGCTGTCCGGCAAGGCGCTGATGACGTCGTATTCGGCCGTCGGCCGCGCCCAGGCATCGCCGCGCTTCTTGAACAGGATCCACTGGTCCTGCTTCTTCTCGCCCGGCTTGGAGATGCGCACCAGCTCCCACAGCCCGGCCAGCTTCTCGCCATGCAATTCGAAGATCAGCTTGCCCTTGGCCAGGCCCTCGCGCGGGTCGCCGACCGGCGTCCAGCTGCCGCGGTCCCAGATGATGACGGTGCCGGCGCCGTAATGCCCCTTGGGAATCTCGCCCTCGAAGCTGTTGTAGCTGACCGGGTGGTCCTCGACATGGATGGCCATTTGCTTCTTCGCGGGGTCGAAACTCGGCCCCTTGGGCACGGCCCAGCTGACCATGACGCCGTCCAGTTCGAGCCTGAAGTCGTAGTGCAGGTGCGAGGCCCAGTGCTTCTGGATGACGAAGCCCAAGGCCTTGGACTTGCGGCGCCCCAGCCTCCCCTTGGGCTCGGCGGTGCCGCTGAAATCGCGCTTGGCGTTGTAGCGCGCCAATGGCGCCTCGGCGGTGGCGGGGCGGGGCTTGCTCATGGGTCAGGCGCTACTTGCGCGCCCGCAGCCGTTTGGGGGC
>NZ_JBFUMO010000262.1:0-7722 GCF_054049355.1 Roseateles sp. P5_E11
GCACTTCCCGACCTTGAAGAAGGACCTGCTGGCCGCCGCGCTGAAGAACTTCTACGACGTGCGCAACCTGCCCGGCCTGAAGAAGAAGCCCAGCACATCGGAGCTGATCGACTGGCTCAAGCTGCTGCTGGCCGAAGACATCCCGGTGGACGCGCTGCAGGCCAAGGACGAGAAGGTCAGCATCCCGCCGCTGGTGGGGGCGCTCCTGAAGAACGAGCAGGATCTGACGCTGTTCGAGAAGCTCGTCTTCATGCAGCGCAATAACAGATGATGCAGCCCCCACGCGTGCTTACGCCCGCTGCCCCCCGAGGGGGCGCCCAGCGGCTCCGGACGGCCGAGCGCCGCTGATGGCTCAAGACTTCGACCGCGCAATGCGCGAAGGGCTGGCGGATGCCGTCGGCTTCGTTCTGGGCGCCCTGGCCGGCTGGTGGCTGGGCCGGCAGTTCGGCATCGACTTCATCGCCAGCACCGACTGGAATGCGCAGCAACTCATCGGCCTGCTGCTCATCGTCGCCGGCTGCGGCGGCGGCCGCTTACTGGCGCGGCGGCTGATGCTGAAGGACAAGCCATGAAACCCGTCCTGCCCGTGACGCTGGCCGCCGGCCCCATCCACCTCGTGCCGCTGACGCTGGGCCATGTGCCCGGCCTGCAGGCCGCGGCCGCGGACGGCGAACTGTGGAACTTGCGCTTCACCAGCGTGCCTGCGCCCGACGAGGCCGTCACTTACGTCGAAGCGGCCCTGGCCGGGCAGGCCGCCGGCCACCGCCTGCCCTTCGCCGTGCTGGATGCGTCGACCGGCGAGGTGCTGGGGTCAACGAGCTACCACGACATCGTGCCGGCCATCGAGCGTGTCGAGATCGGCTACACCTGGTATGCCCAGCGTGTGCAGCGCAGCGCCGTCAACACGACCGCCAAGCTGCTGCTGTTGACCCACGCCTTCGAAACCCTGGGCGCCAAGCTCGTGGGCTGGCGCACCGACAACTTCAACCACGCCTCGCAGCGCGCCATCGAGCGCCTGGGCGCCAGGCGCGACGGCGTGATCCGCCACCATGCGCTGCGCCGCGACGGCACGGTGCGCGACACCGTCATGTACAGCCTGACCATGGGCGAATGGCCCGAGGTCAAGGCGCACCTGAACTGGCAACTGACTCGACAGCGAACATGAAAAGACAATCCAAGGCCTTTGACGTCGATGCACTCTGGGCCCTGGATCGCATCGGCGAACCCAGCCTCAGCCCCGATGGTGCCCAGGCCGCCGCCGGTGTCACGCGCTACTCGATGGAGGCCAACCGCGCGCAGAGCAGCCTGTGGTTGTTCTCGACGCTGGGCGGCGAGCCGCGCCGCCTCACCGAAGCGGGCGAGAAGGACGGCAACCCGCAATGGAGCCCGCGCGGCGACCTGATCGCCTTCACCGCCAAGCGCGAGCAGGCCGGCGTGAGAGACGAGGAGACGCAGCTTTATGTGATCCCGCCGGACGGCGGCGAGGCGCGCCGCGTCGGCCAAGTGCCCACGGGCGTCGAGTCCTTCAAGTGGTTCCCCGACGGCCGGCGCATCGCCTTCGTGTCCTGGGTCTGGCCCGATCTGAAGGGCGCAGCCCAGGCCGCGCGGCTGCGCGACTTCAAGAGCCGCAAGGAAAGCGCCTACGTCACCGACGAGGCCTTCTACCGCTTCTGGGACCACCACCTGCCGATGGACCGTGTGCCGCATCTGCATGTGATGGACGTCGAGACGGGCAAGGTGCGCGACCTGTTCGAGGGCACGGCCTGGGAGCTGAGCCGCGCCGAGCCGGATGTGAATTGCTTCGACGTGTCGCCCGATGGCCGGCGCATCGCCTTCGCGTTCGACCCCACCGCCGAGAAGAAGCTGGACGGCCGCTTTGCGCTGGCCGAGATCGACGTGAGAACGCGCCAGGGCCAGACGCTGCTGCAGGACGGCGACTGGGACTTCGCCGCGCCGCGCTACAGCCATGGCGGCGCTCACCTCGCCTTCCTGGCCAGCCACCAGGCCCTGGGCCACAACCATCCGAACCAGCTCGCCGTGCTGGACCAGCAGGGCCGCTGGGCCGTCTTCAGCGAGGATTGGGACCATGAGGTCAGCGCACCGCTGCGCTGGGCCGAGGACGACCAGGCGGTGTACTTCGCCGCCGAGGAGCGCGGCCGTCGCCACCTCTGGCAGTTCGCGCTGGGCGACCGCACCGCCGAACGGGTTTTCGAGGGAGGCCATGTCGGCAGCTTCGCGCTGTCGGCCGGCTTCCTGGTCATCAACCACGACGGCATGGCATTCCCGCCCCGGCTGTCGGTGCTGGGCGACGATGGCCTGCGCCGCATCGAGTCGCTGAACGACGAGCGCCTCGCGGCCCACAGCTTCGGCCGCCACGAGGAGGTCACGATCCAGGGTGCGCGCGGCGACGACGTGCAGATGTGGCTGACCTACCCGCCGGGCTTCGATCCGAAGAAGAAGTGGCCGGTCATGCACGTCATCCACGGCGGCCCGCACACTGCTTTCGGTGACAGCTGGCACTGGCGCTGGAACCATCAGGTGTTCGCCAGCCAGGGCTATGTCGTCGCCTGCGTGAATTACCACGGCTCATCCAGCTTCGGCCACGAGTTCCTGGACAGCATCACTGGCCACTGGGGCGAGTACGAGTTGCAGGATGTCGAGGCCGGCACTGACTGGCTGCTGAAGAAGTCATGGGTCGACCGCAAGCGCGTCGTCGCCGCTGGCGGCAGCTATGGCGGCTACATGGTGGCCTGGATGAACGGCCACGTGAAGGCCGGCCGCTATCAGGCCTACGTCTGCCACGCCGGCTGCTACGACTGGCAAGCCATGTATGCCGACGACGCCTACAGCTGGCATCGCAAGGAGCTGGGTGCGGCCTATTGGGATGATCCGGCCCGTGTCGCCGCCCAAAGCCCGCATGCCTTCGCCAAGCACTTCAAGACGCCGACCCTCGTCATGCACGGCCAGTTGGACTACCGCGTGCCCGATGCCCAGGGCCTGGCCTACTACAACACACTGAAATCGCTGGGAGTGCCTTCGAGGCTGGTCTGGTTCCCGGACGAGAACCACTGGGTGCTCAAACCGCGCAACAGCCGGCTCTGGTACGGCGAGTTCTTCAACTGGCTGGCCCGCTACACCGCCTAGGACAAGCCCGACGTCCAGCAGGCGGGCGAGACGGTGTCGGCTCTGCATAATCCGCAGAACTTCGATCCCGGCCCTGCTCCATGCTGTGCTCCATGCTGATCCAGTTCTGCTGCACGCTGCCTGCCTTGCATGAAGCGCCGCCGTCCGGTCGCCCGCAGCAATGAGCGAAGCGGCTGGCGGTCCACCCGGGCGCAAAACCCCAGAAGACCCGGTAGAGCCCACCATCGCCGTGGAGGTCCAGCTGACGCCGGGCCACACCCTGCCGTCCGGCACGCGCATCCACGACTACCGCATTGACCGGGTGCTGGGAGAAGGCGGTTTCGGCATCGTCTATCTCGCCACTGACGTCGCCCTGGAGCGGCAGGTCGCCATCAAGGAATACCTGCCCTCGTCGATGGCAGCACGCGCCGGCAATTCGCTGACAGTGCTGGTCAAGTCGCCCAACCATGCAGAGACCTTTGCGATCGGGCTGAGKAGTTTTGTCAACGAGGCCAAGCTGCTGGCCCGCTTCGACCACCCGGCGCTGCTCAAGGTGCATCAGTTCTGGGAGGGCAACGGCACCGCCTACATGGCCATGCCCTACTACCAGGGGCAGACGCTGAAGGAGGCGTTGGCCAGGCTCGGCCGGCCGTCGACCGAAACCGAGGTGCGCGCCTGGCTGATGCCGCTGCTGGATGCGCTGGAAGTGCTGCACAACGAGCACTGCTACCACCGCGACATCGCGCCGGACAACATCCTGCTCACCGACCACGGGCCGCTGCTGCTGGACTTCGGCGCCGCACGCCGCGTCATCGGCGATCTCACGCATGCGCTGACCGCCATGCTCAAGCCGGGCTTTGCGCCCATCGAGCAATACGGGGACATGCCTGGCGTCACCCAGGGCCCATGGACCGACATCTTCGCGCTGGCCAGCGTGCTCTACGCAGCCATCAGCGGCCGCCGCACGGTGGCTTCCGTCGAGCGGCTGCTCAACGACCAGCTGCAACCGCTGGCCACCGTGGCGGCGGGTCGCTGTGGCAACGCCTTCCTCGCGGCCGTCGACCGTGCGCTGGCCATCCACCCCAAGGACCGCCCGCAATCCATTGCCGAGTTCCGGACCCTGCTCACTGCCGGCGACACGCAGGTCATCGATCTGCTCGAGCTGCAGGCTTTGGGCCTCCCGACCGGCGACGAAACGGTGCTGTTGCCGGATTTCGACCCGACTCAGGTCGCATCGATCAGCCCGTTGCTCGCGCCGCGGGAGCCGACACGCCCCGAACCACCGCCGCCGCCCGCCGTGGCTCGCACGCCGCCGCCCCCGGTACTGCCCGCTCCACCCCCACCGACAGCTCCTCCAGCGTCCAGCGCCGTGCCTGCACAGGCGTCCGTGCCGGCCCCGCCGCGCCGCGCTCTCCTCCTGAGCGCGGCGGGCGTGGTGGGCCTGGCCGCGGCCGCCTGGGGCGGATATGCMTTGCTCTGGGCACCGGCGCCCGCCGAGCTGGCGCCRCCACCCGCGCCGGCGTCGGCCGCCGCTGCGGCTCCAGCTCCAGCGCCGATCGCTTCCAGCCCAGTCCAGGCTGCCTCGGCGGCCTCTGCACCGGACACGCCCGCCTCCACCGCCCCCGTGCCACCGGCTCCCGCGCCGGCACCCACAGCCTCGGCGCCGACGCCCATCGCCGTGGCGCCGGCGGCACCCAAGCCGCGCCCTGCCGTGACCGCTCCTGCGCCCTCCGAGGCGAAGGGCGCAAAGTGCAGTGATATTCTGCAAAAAGCCTCACTGGAACCGCTGACGGCGAGTGAGACCGCTTACCTGAAAAAGGAATGTCGATGAGTAGCGCTGGCCACACGAATCGCATCAATTTTTCAGTGCAACTGGGGCGTGCCGCGATGCTGGGCTGCATGGCCCTGCTGGCCGGCTGCCTGGAGACGGCGCCGAAACAGCCGACCGTCTCGACCAACGAGTTGTCCTTCAGCGAAGCCGTCGTCGTCGCCACCGATGGCCTGGTGGGCCAGACTCAGAAGCTGCCCGCCTTCCTGGCAAAGGTGGAGTCCAAGATTGCCAAGAAAAGCGTCGTCGTCGATCCCATGATCGACGCGACAAGCGGCCAGCAGACCCAGACCACGCAGTTGCTCGAACGCCGCATCGCCGAGCGTCTGGCAGCGCGCAAGGAAGGCAGCTTCGACCTGCTGCCCTTCAGGACCGAGAACCTGTCCAAGGTCCAGTATCTGCTGACCGGCACGCTGACGCGCCTGCTGGGGGTGCCGGGCAAGAAATCCTTGCAAATCAACCTGGCCCTGGTGGACATCAAGACGGGCCAGGTGATGGCCCAGGCCTCGGCGCTGGCCCGCGACGACGGCCTCAACCACACACCGCTGGCGATCTACCAGGACAGCCCGGTGCTGGTGAAGGACAAGGTGGTGGACGGCTACATCAGCACGGCGCTGACAGCGCCTGGCAGCTCGGCCAACAGCGTCTACATGGAACGCGTCGCGGTGGCCAGCGTCATCAACGAGGCCGGCTCCCTCTACAACGCCGAGCGCTACCCGGAATCGTTGACCAAGTACCAGGAGGCCCGCAATCAGACGGGCGGCGAGCAGCTGCGCACACTCAACGGCATCTACCTCAACAACGTCCGGCTCGGGCGCACCGCCGAGGCAGAGGCCGCCTTTGGCCAGATCGTGGCCTACGGGCTGCGCGCCAACAAGCTGGACGTGAAGTTCCTCTTCAACCCCGGCAGCACGGAGTTCTGGTCCGACCCCAAGGTCAGCGGCGCCTATCCGATGTGGCTGAGGCAGATCGCCAAKGAGGGCGCCGGCGCCCGCGTCTGCATGATCATCGTCGGCCACACCAGCCACACCGGCTCGGAGCAGACCAACGACGCGCTCTCGCTGCAACGCGCCACTTTCATCCAGCAGCGCCTGGCGGCCGAAGCCTCGCCCCTGGCCCAGCGCGTCAAGGCCAGCGGCATGGGCTGGCGCGAGAACCTGGTCGGCAGCGGCAGCGACAACGCGGTGGATGCCCTGGACCGGCGTGTCGAGTTCCGCGTGGTGCCCTGTAACTGATACCCCTCGTCCAGCCGCACCCCGCTGAACGCGGTGCGTCTGACCGGTCTTGCAGACCGCGAAGCCGGCAAAKCGGCTTCTCTTCGGCAGGCACGACAAGTCCACAGGACTTGTCGTGTCCGGCCTCAGCCCCCGAGGGGACGGCGATGCTTGCGGCATTGAGCCGCAAGCACATCGCCAGCGCGGGCCGGCTAGGGAGCGGCCCGGCGCTCGGCCCGAAAGACGGCATCCCTAACTCCGGCGAGACTCGCGCTGCATAATCGTTTTCGACCTGCAGTCCCCGAGTCCGCACCGATGCTGATCCAGTTCTTCTACACGCTGCGCGCCGCCAAGCTCAAGGTGACGGTGCCCGAGTACCTGACGCTGCTGGAAGCCCTGCAGGCCGGCGTCATCGGCGGCCCCGACAACGGCGGCGTGGCGAGCATCGACGACTTCTATCATCTGGCCCGCACGTCGCTGGTCAAGGACGAGACCCAGTTCGACAAGTTCGACCGCGCCTTCGCCGCCTACTTCAAGGGCGTGGAAATGCTGACCGACTTCACGGCCGAGGTGCCGCTGGAGTGGCTGCGCAAACAGCTTGAGATCGAACTCTCGCCCGAGCAGAAGGCAGCCATCGAGAAGATGGGCTGGAACGAGCTGATGGAGACGCTCAAGAAGCGCTTCGAGGAGCAGAAGGAGCGCCATGAAGGCGGCAACCGCTGGATCGGCACCGGCGGCACCAGCCCGTTCGGCAACAGCGGCTACAACCCGCAGGGCATCCGCATCGGCGGCTCGGGCGGCAACAAGAGCGCCGTCAAGGTCTGGGAGCAGCGCGCCTACCGCGACTACGACGACACGCTGGAACTCGGCACCCGCAACATCAAGGTGGCCCTGCGCCGCCTGCGCCGCTTTGCGCGCGAGGGGTCGGAGCTGGAGCTGGACCTGGACGGCACCATCCACGGCACCGCCGCCAATGCCGGCATGCTGGACATCCGCATGCAGCCCGAGCGCCACAACAAGGTCAAGGTGCTGTTGCTGATGGACGTCGGCGGCACGATGGACGAACACGTGAGCCGCGTGGAAGAACTCTTCAGCGCCGCCAAGACCGAGTTCAAACACCTGGAGTTCTATTACTTCCACAACTGCGTCTACGACTTCGTCTGGAAGAACAACCGGCGGCGCTTCGCCGAGAAGCTCAACACCTTCGACCTGATCCGCAAATACAACCGCGACTACAAGCTCATCTTCGTCGGCGACGCGACCATGAGCCCCTACGAGATCCTGCAGGCCGGCGGCAGCGTCGAATACAACAACGACGAGCCCGGCGCCGAATGGATCCAGCGGCTCACCCACGCCTTCCCCAAGTACGCGTGGATCAACCCCGAGCCGCAAGGCGTCTGGCAGTACCGGCAGAGCATCGCGCTGATCCAGCAGCTGATGCAGCAGCGCATCGTCCCGCTGACCCTTTCCGGACTCGAAGGCGCGATGCGGCTGCTCAGCAACTGAAGCGTCTCTTTGCACTGCTCGTCGCAGTGCTGCTGAATGCCTGTGCCACGC
>NZ_JBFUMO010000263.1:0-7718 GCF_054049355.1 Roseateles sp. P5_E11
GCCGTCAACAACGCGGCGATACGGCGTTTCCAGGAAGCCGTACTCGTTGAGCTGAGCGAACAGCGCCAGCGAGTTGATCAGGCCGATGTTCGGGCCTTCCGGCGTTTCGATCGGGCAGACGCGACCGTAGTGGGTCGGGTGCACGTCGCGGACTTCGAAGCCAGCGCGCTCGCGGGTCAAACCACCCGGGCCAAGAGCGGAAACACGACGCTTGTGCGTGATTTCCGACAGCGGGTTGKTCTGGTCCATGAACTGCGACAGCTGCGACGYSCCGAAGAACTCCTTCAGCGCCGCGGAAATCGGCTTGGAGTTGATCAGGTCGTGCGGCATCAGGGCTTCGGTCTCGGCCTGGCCCAGACGCTCCTTGACGGCCTTCTCGATGCGGGCGAGGCCCGAGCGGTACTGGTTTTCGGCCAGTTCGCCCACGCAACGCACGCGGCGATTGCCCAAGTGGTCGATGTCGTCCACTTCGCCGCGGCCATTGCGCAGCTCGACGAGGATCTTGACGACGTCAAGGATGTCCTCGTTGGACAGGTTCATGTTGCCTTCGGGCGTGTCACGGCCGACACGCGCGTTGAACTTCATGCGGCCGACACGGCTCAGGTCGTAGGTGTCGGTGCTGTAGAACAGGCGATTGAACAGCGCTTCGACGGCGTCTTCCGTCGGCGGTTCGCCGGGGCGCATCATGCGGTAGATGGCGACGCGGGCGGCCAGCTGCGTTTCGGTCTCGTCAGACGCCAGCGTCTGCGAGATGTAGGCGCCTTCGTCCAGCTCGTTCGTGAACAGGCACTGGATTTCCTTGACGCCGGCCTGGCGCAGCTTCTTCAGCAGCGCGTCGGTCAGTTCGTCATTGGCCTTGGCGATGATCTCGCCGGTATCGGCGTCGATCATGTTCTTGGCCAGCACGCGGCCGACCAGGAAGTCCTCGGGCACCGAGATGTGCTGCGTGCCGGATTGCTCCAACTGGCGCGCATGGCGGGCCGTGATGCGCTTGTCCTTCTCGACGATGACGGCACCCGACTTGTCGACGATGTCGAAACGGGCGACTTCACCCTTCAGGCGGTCGGCAACGAATTCGAGCTGCGCGCCAACATCCATCAGGCGGAAGTTGTCGAACACGAAGAAGTGGGCCAGGATCTGTTCCGGCTTCAGGCCGATGGCCTTGAGCAGGATGGTGACCGGCATCTTGCGGCGGCGGTCGACGCGGAAGTACAGGATGTCCTTCGGGTCGAACTCGAAGTCCAGCCAGGAGCCGCGGTAAGGAATGATGCGAGCGCTGAACAGCAGCTTGCCCGAACTGTGGGTCTTGCCCTTGTCGTGCTCGAAGAACACGCCAGGTGAGCGGTGCAGCTGCGACACGATGACGCGCTCGGTACCGTTGACGATGAAGCTACCGTAGTCGGTCATCAGGGGCACTTCGCCCATGTAGACCTCTTGCTCCTTGATTTCCTTGACCGTCTTGGCCTGCGGGCTCTCACGGTCATAGATGATCATCTGCAGGCGCGCGCGCACGGCGGCTGCATAGGTCAACCCACGCTGTTGGCACTCACGGGTGTCGAACGGCGGCTTGGCGATGTTGAACTCGAGGAACTTCATCTCGACGAAACCGTTGTGCGAAACAATCGGGAACGCCGAGAGGAAGGCCGCCTGCAGCCCTTCGGGCTTGCGTTTGGCGGCGGGCACGTCCTTTTGCAGGAAGGCCACGTAGCTGTCCTTCTGCATCGTGAGCAGATAGGGAACGTTGAGAACGCTCTCGCGCTTGCCGAAGCTCTTGCGGATCCGCTTGCGCTCGGTATAGCTGTAGGGGGTTGCTTGCGCCATAAACACTCCGTGTCGAGCCCACCCCTGGCCGTGGGGCGAGCCGCGTCGGCGACTGGCTGGCTCACTCACCCAGAACGGGCGGCTGCCTAGCTTGGTGGTTGGCCACTACCAACCGCTGGCGGACAACTTCGGCATTGCACCGAAGTCCGACCAAACTGGTTCTCTGCAGTCGGATCAGAGAACACGTGAAAGAACCGCGCATCATACCCGCGCGAGGTCTTTCACCTGTTCTCAAGCAGGATTAACCCGCAAAGACAAAAAAGGGGAAGCCCAAAGGCAACCCCTTTTCTAGTCAGTGGGGCCGGACCTGCTGCACAGGCCCCACCCCAAAGTCTTACTTCAGCTCAGCCTTGGCGCCGGCTTCCACCAGCTTCTTGACTGCAGCTTCGCCGTCGGCCTTGGAAACGGCTTCCTTGACGTTCTTCGGAGCGCCGTCGACCAGGTCCTTGGCTTCCTTCAGACCCAGGCCCGTGATTTCACGGACGGCCTTGATGACGGAGACCTTCTGCGCGCCGGCTTCGGTCAGCACGACGTTGAACTCGGTCTTCTCTTCAACGGCAGCAGCGGCGCCGCCGCCGGCGCCACCGGCGGCCGGAGCAGCCATCGAAGCGGCGGACACGCCGAACTTCTCTTCAATTGCCTTGACCAGATCGTTCAGCTCCAGAACGGTCATGCTGTCCAGCGAGGTCAGGAAAGCGTCTTTATCGAATGCCATGATGAATTTCCTTAAAACAGATTGATTGCGTGTAACGCGTAGTTCGTCGATCAGGCGGCAGCCGGGGCTTCTTCAGCGGCAGCTTCCGTAGAAGCGGCGCCTTCGCCACGCTTTGCAGCCAGGGCAGCCAGCACGGCCGCGGTGCGTTGCACCGGCGACAGCAGCAGGCCTGCGATTTGCGACAGCAGCACTTCCTTGCTCGGGACGGATGCCAGCGCCTTCACGCCGTTCACGTCCAGAGCCTTGCCACCGTACGCACCGCCCTTGATGACGAGCTTGTCGTTGGTCTTGGCAAAGTCAGCGATGACTTTGGCAGCCGCGACAGCGTCTTCCGAAAAGCCGTAGATCAGCGGGCCGACCATGCTCTCCGAAGCAGCCTCGAACGGGGTGCCGGCGACAGCGCGACGCGCCAGGGTGTTCTTCAGCACGTGAAGATACACACCTTGGGCGCGCGCGGTGACGCGCAGCTTGTTCAGGGCTTCAACGGTGAGGCCACGGTACTCGGCCAGCGCCAGCGTCTGCGACTTGGCAGCTTGCGCTGCGACGTCGGAGACAACGACTGCCTTCTCGTTGCGATTGAGACTCAAGGTCTACTCCTCACATTTGCTCTCTCGGCCTTGCGGCTTTGGGAGCGCCAGGGATTCAGCGACCATCTGTCAGGAAACCCACCCCGATGGCTCGGAGCGGCAAACCCTTCAGCGGGACCGCCATCTGCGTTGGTTCTCAACTTGCGCCGAGATTTAAGGGGTCTCCACCAACGGTCTTGGATGACGCGCCACTCCGGCGAACCGGAACAGCGCCCCACCAATCTTGTTGCCCAGGGCCAGACTCGCCCCGAGCAGATTCAGTGCATCAAGCTGCGTTGGCTTGAGCGTTGATCGACGCGATTTCGACGCGGGCGCCGACGCCCATCGTCGAGGACACGGCGACCTTGCGCAGGTAGATGCCCTTGCTCGACGCCGGCTTGCTCTTGTTCAGAGCTTCGATCAGCGCGCGCAGGTTGCCTTCCAGCTTGTCGGTGTCGAACGAGCGACGGCCGAGGGTGCCGTGGATGATGCCGGCCTTGTCGACGCGGAACTGGACCTGGCCAGCCTTGGCGTTCTTGACGGCAGTGGCGACGTCCGGGGTCACGGTGCCAACCTTGGGGTTAGGCATCAGGCCGCGCGGGCCCAGGATCTGACCCAGAGTACCGACGACACGCATCGTGTCGGGCGAGGCGATGACCACGTCGAAGGGCATGTCGCCCGCCTTGACGCGCTCGGCCAGGTCTTCCATGCCGACGACGTCGGCGCCGGCGGCGCGGGCTTCATCAGCCTTGGCACCTTGGGCGAACACGGCGACGCGCTTGGTCTTGCCGGTGCCGTTGGGCAGCACGACGGCGCCACGAACGACCTGGTCCGACTTCTTGGCATCGATGCCGAGCTGAACGGCGACGTCGATAGATTCATCGAACTTGGCCGAGGCCAGGCTCTTGACCAGGTCCAGGGCTTCGGTCAGCGCGTACAGCTTGGTCGACTCGACCTTGCCAGCCAGCGCCTTTTGCTTCTTGGTGAGCTTGGCCATGTCAGACCCCTTCCACGATGATGCCCATCGAGCGGGCGGAGCCGGCGATGGTCTTGACTGCGGCGTCCATGCTGGCGGCCGTCAGGTCCTTGGTCTTGATCGTTGCGATCTCTTCCAACTGGGCGCGGGTCAGCTTGCCGACCTTATCCAGGTGGGGGCGCTGCGAGCCCTTCTCGATCTTCGCGGCCTTCTTGATCAACACGGTCGCCGGGGGCGACTTGATGACGAAGGTGAAGCTCTTGTCTGCGAACGCGGTGATGACCACCGGCAGCTTCATGCCGGGCTCGAAGCCACCAGCCGAAGTCTGGGCGTTGAACGCCTTGCAGAATTCCATGATGTTCAGGCCACGCTGACCAAGCGCGGGACCCACCGGGGGCGAAGGGTTGGCCTTGCCGGCCGGAATTTGCAGCTTGATGAAGCCGACAATCTTCTTTGCCATGTTTTCTCCAATCCAGTGCCCGGGCGGCAAGCCTGAACACCTGAGTGCTAGCGCATCGGACTCGGACCGAAGTCCTTACCTTTGCTCCTCTTGTCCGCCTCTCGTTGCAGACTGATCACGGGTCGACGTTAGGGGACGCCGGCCGAACCCAGGATTCTACTCTGCTGCTCAAATTTCAGGCTATGCAGCCCTTCACTTGGACGTCAGAGGTGCGCGTCGGACCTTTTGCCTTAGCCCTGCGGGCAGCGGCGAAAAGTTTGACGACGCGTCGTCAAACTTTTTCGACCTGCGAGAAGTCCAGTTCCACCGGCGTCGCGCGGCCGAAGATCGTGACCGACACACGCACCTTGGACTTGTCGTAGTTGACCTCTTCGACCGAGCCGTTGAAGTCGGTGAAGGGGCCTTCCTTGACGCGCACGACCTCGCCGACCGTCCACTCGACCTTGGGCCGTGGCTTCTCGACGCCTTCCTGCATTTGGTTGACGATCTTCATGACCTCGGCCTCCGAGATCGGGGCCGGGCGGTTCTTTGCGCCGCCCACAAAGCCCGTCACCTTGGACGTGTGCTTGACCAGATGCCAGGACTCGTCGTCCATCGCCATTTCCACCAGCACATAGCCCGGGAAGAAGCGGCGCTCGGTGACGGCTTTCTTGCCGTTCTTCAGCTCGACGACTTCTTCGGTTGGCACCAGGATGCGGCCGAACTTGTCCTGCATGCCGGCGCGGTCAATGCGCTCGCGCAGGTTGCGTTCGACAGCCTTTTCCATGCCCGAGTAGGCATGAACGACATACCAGCGCTTGGGCAGCCCCGTCGGGGCTTCGGTCGTGACGACTTGTTCTTCAGACATCAAGATTCCTTGCGATCAGCGCTTCCAGCCCAGGATCAGGTCGTACAGCACCCATTCCAACGTCTTGTCCGTCATCCACAGGAAGAGCGCCATGACGACGACGAAGGCAAACACATAGCCCGTCATCTGGGTCGCTTCCTTGCGGGTCGGCCAGACCACCTTCTTGACTTCACGCGTCGAGTCGCGGCCGTAGGCGATCAGCGCTTTGCCGTGTTCAGACGTAAAGAAAGCCGCCACRCCGGCGGCCAACAACACGAGCAGCGAGGCCCACTGCGCCAGCGGGCCTTGCTTGGACAGGCCGTAGTAGGCCGCCAGCGCGCCAATCAGCAGCAGTACCGCAACGGCCAGCTTGGCCTTGTCGGCGCCGCTGGTCACGGTCTCGACTTGGGGAGGATTCGCCATCACTTCACTTTCACGCGCCGCTTTGAAGCGGCTGTCAGACGCTGCCAAGGTTTGTCGCCATCAGCAGCAAGGCCCGCCGAGATCTCTCTCGCGGGCCGATGCTTGTTGCCAGGAAACCAACCGTCGTGATCAGCGACTGTTGGCAGGGGCAGAGGGTCTCGAACCCCCAACCTTCGGTTTTGGAGACCGACGCTCTGCCAATTGAGCTATGCCCCTGTGGCCTTGAAAAACTTACGCGAGGATCGTGGCGACGACGCCCGAGCCGACGGTRCGACCRCCTTCACGGATGGCGAAGCGCAGGCCGGTTTCCATCGCGATCGGYGCGATCAGCTTCACGGTGATGCCGACGTTGTCGCCRGGCATGACCATTTCCTTGTCCTTSGGCARCTCCACSGCACCGGTCACGTCCGTGGTACGGAAGTAGAACTGGGGACGGTAGTTGTTGAAGAACGGCGTGTGGCGGCCGCCCTCTTCCTTGGACARRACRTAGATYTCKGCCGTGAAGTGGGTGTGCGGCTTGATCGAGCCGGGCTTGGCCAGCACYTGGCCGCGCTCGACGTCTTCACGCTTGGTGCCGCGCAGCAGGATGCCGACGTTGTCGCCYGCTTGACCTTGGTCCAGCAGCTTGCGGAACATTTCSACGCCSGTGACSGTGGTCTTCTGSACKTCGCGGATRCCGACGATTTCGATTTCTTCRCCGACCTTGATGATGCCGCGCTCGACGCGACCGGTCACGACGGTGCCGCGGCCGGAGATCGAGAAGACGTCTTCAACCGGCAGCAGGAAGGCGCCGTCGATGGCACGGTCCGGCTGGGGGATGTAGKTGTCCARSGCRTCRGCCAGRCGCATGATGGCTTGYTCGCCCAGGTCGCCCGTGTCGCCTTCCAGCGCCAGCTTGGCCGAACCCTTGATGATGGGGGTGTCGTCGCCGGGGAAGTCGTACTTGGACAGGAGCTCGCGCACTTCCATTTCGACCAGCTCGAGCAGCTCGGCGTCGTCGACCATGTCGCACTTGTTCAGGAAGACGATGATGAACTTCACGCCGACCTGACGAGCCAGCAGGATGTGCTCGCGGGTCTGGGGCATCGGGCCGTCAGCGGCCGAGCACACCAGGATGGCGCCGTCCATCTGGGCGGCACCGGTGATCATGTTCTTGACGTAGTCGGCGTGGCCGGGGCAGTCAACGTGCGCGTAGTGGCGGTTGGCCGTCTCGTACTCGACGTGGGCGGTGTTGATCGTGATGCCGCGGGCCTTTTCTTCAGGCGCTGCGTCGATCTGGTCGTAGGCCTTGGCCTCGCCGCCGAACTTCTTGGACAGCACGGTCGCGATTGCCGCGGTCAGCGTGGTCTTGCCGTGGTCAACGTGGCCAATCGTGCCCACGTTCACGTGCGGCTTGGTCCGTTCAAACTTGCCTTTTGCCATCTTGCGCTCCTGAGGCGAACCCGTTGAAACGAGTAGAAAAAGAGAAAATCTGTGGTGCCCTTGACGCGGATCGAACGCGTGACCTCTCCCTTACCAAGGGAGTGCTCTACCACTGAGCCACAAGGGCATCGGCACGGGTTTGACGCCAGACGAACTGGCCGGCAAACCGGTGTCGACGCTGACCAACCAAACCGCCCGGATTGGAGCGGGAAACGGGAATCGAACCCGTGTCATTAGCTTGGAAGGCTAAGGTTCTACCATTGAACTACTCCCGCTCTGGGAGTCCTGCCGCAACCGCCAGCAACGGCAGTTTTGGTGGAGGAGGCTGGATTCGAACCAGCGTACGCTATGCGGGCAGATTTACAGTCTGCTGCCTTTAACCACTCGGCCACCCCTCCTGAGGCAAGCCCGCAACTATAGCACAGGGCAAATGGGGCGCAACAGCCGCCTCACGAAGAAGCCAGAGACAAAGAGCGCGAAAACGTGGCCCGGGACGATTCCCCTGGCGC
>NZ_JBFUMO010000264.1:0-7718 GCF_054049355.1 Roseateles sp. P5_E11
CTACGAAGAGCTATATCGCCCAGCTGGTGGCCGGCGCCCGCGTCGTCGCTGCCTGGCAGCAGGACGACGCCCTGCGCGCCGCGCTGAACGTGCTGCCCATCGCGTTGGAGCGGGCCGCCAAGCTGGATTGGAGCGCCGCGCTGCCGGTGCTGCAGAACGAGGACCGCCTCTTTGTGCTCGGCCGTGGCACGGGCCTGGCCGTCGCGATGGAAGCGGCGCTCAAGCTCAAGGAAACCTGCGGTATCCAGGCCGAGGCTTTCTCGGGCGCCGAGGTCAAGCACGGCCCCATGGCCCTGGTGCGCGACGGCTATCCACTGCTGATCTTCGCGCCGCGCGGCCCGGCCCAGGCCGGCCTGCTGGCCATCGCCGAGGAAATGCGCAGCCGTGGTGGCCGCGTGCTGCTGGCCGCCCCCATCGGTACGCCCGGCGCCGAGCTGCCGCTGGTCACGACGGGCAACGAGGACCTCGATCCCATCGCCCTCGTGCAGAGCTTCTATCCCATGGTCGAGGCGCTGGCGCGAGCTCGTGGCTTCAACCCTGACGTCCCGCCCAACCTGGCCAAAGTCACCAAGACGCATTGATCATGAGCAACTTTGATCCCGGCCGTCTCGTGATGGTCGACATCCCCGGCCCTTCGCTCGATGCGGACACGGCCGCCTTCCTGCGCGAGCAGAAGATCCGCTCGGTCTGCCTGTTCCGCAAGAACATCGGCACGGAGGGCGAGGTCAAGGCGCTGATGCGCGATCTCATCGACGTGCTGGGACCCGAGGCGCTGATCGGTATCGACCAGGAAGGCGGCGCGGTCGTCCGCGTGACCTTCCTGCCGCAGCCGCCGTCCGCCATGGCGCTGGGCGCGAGCGGTGACGCCGACCGGGCCGAGGCCGTGGGCGCGGCGGTGGCGCGCGGGCTGAAGTCGCTGGGCATCAACTGGAATTTCGCGCCGGTGCTCGACGTCAACAACAACCCGGCCAACCCGGTCATTGGCGAGCGCAGCTTTTCCAACGACCCGGTCGAGGTCAGCCGTCTCGCGGCTGCGTGGATGCGTGGCTCGCTGCGCGAAGGCGTGGCCTGCTGCGTGAAGCACTTCCCCGGCCATGGCGACACGCATGTGGACTCGCACCACGCCCTGCCCACCGTCGACAAGACGCGTGCCGAGCTGAACGCACTGGAGCTGGCGCCCTTCAAGGCACTGGCCTCGCAGGCGCCGGCCATGATGACGGCCCACATCGTCTACCCGCAGATCGACCCTGACCGCCCGGCCACGCTGTCGCCGCAACTGATTGGCGGCATCCTGCGCCAGGACTGGGGCTATGACGGCGTCGTCATCACCGATGCGCTGATGATGAAGGCCGTGGCCGAGCGCTTCGGCTATGCGAGGTCCGCCGTCATGGCCATCGAGGCCGGCGCCGACATGGTGCTGGCCCAGGGCTCGCCGCCCGAGCAGCTCGTGGCGATCCATGCGCTACGCGATGCCTTCAACAGCGGCCGATTGACGCCCGAGCAGGGCGAGACGGCCAATCGCCGCCTCGACCGCCTCGCCGCCGCCTACCCGGCCCGTGCCGTGGACGACAGCGCTGCCCGCGCCGCCGACCATGCGTTGATGGCCGAAGCCTGGGCCGCGGGCCTGACCGCACTGCGCGGTGCCAGGCCGCCGGCTTTGGATGCACCCATCCGCGTCATCGTGCAGGGCGATGTGCCGACCGACATGGTCTCCGAGGCCGGCCCCACTGGCCGACAAGCCGTGGCCCTGTTCGAGTCCTTCAGCGACGCCCAGGTCCAGATGGTCGACGACATCGCCCAGCTCGACTGGCGCACCGTGCCCAAGGACGGGCGTGTCAATGTGCTGGTCTCTACGCGCCGCGCCCGCTACGGCTTGGCCGCGAGCGAGTGGCGGCCCGACCTGCACCTGTCGCTGTGGAATCCCTACCAGAGCCTGGATGTCGCCGGCCCGACCGTGCTGAGCTGGGGCTTTGCGCCTGGCGCGCTGGCCGGCCTCAAGGCCTGGCTGGAAGGCCGAGCCCTAGCCACCGGCCGCGCGCCGCAGGGACTGCAGTGATGGAACAGGCTCGGACTCCAATGAGGTGGGTGCCCACCCTGTACTTCGTGCAGGGCATGCAGTTCTTCGTCGTCATGCTCATCGCGGGCCTGATGTTCAAGAACCTGGGGGTCGAGAACGACCAGATCGCCCGCTGGACGGCCGTGCTCGGCCTGGCGTGGGCCATCAAGCCGCTGTGGAGCCCGTTCCTGGAACTCGCGCGCAGCAAGAAGCTGATCGTCGTCGTGGCGCAGTACGTCGGCGCCGTGGGCCTGGGGCTGATGGCGCTGGCGCTGCACCTGCCGCACTGGTTCGGCGCGGCCATCGTCGTGCTTTTCCTGATCGCCTATGCGTCGGCCACGCATGACATCGCCTGCGACGGCCTCTACATGGCCTCGCTCGACGAGAAGCGCCAGGCCGCCTATGCCGGCTGGCAGGGCGCCTTCTTCAACGGCGCGCGCTTCTTCATCACCGGCGTCATCCTGAAGCTGGCGGGCCATCTGGAAGGCACGATGGGTGCAGCCAACGCCTGGTCCACCGTCTTCCTGGCGCTGGCCGGCCTGGTGGCCGTGCTGGCCACCTACAACGCCCGCTTCCTGCCCGGCACGCTGAGCACCGAGCACAGCGAACTGACGGCCTCGGGTGTGGCCGCAATGCTGAAGGAGGTTGTCGTCGACTTCTTCCAGAAGCCGGGCATCTGGCGCGCCGTGCTCTTCATCGTCATGTTCCGCTTCGCCGAAGGCCAGGTGCAGACCATTGGCCCGCTCTTCCTGCTGGAAGCGCGCGACAAGGGGGGGCTCGGCCTGACGACCGGCCAGGTGGCCGACGTCTACGGCTGGGTGGGCACGGGTGCGTTCCTCGTCGGGTCCGTGCTGGGTGGCTGGGTCACCAGCAAGCTCAGCCTGCAGCGCGCGATGCCGCTGCTGCTGGTGGCCATGAGTGTGCCCAACATCACCTTCTATTACCTCGCCAGCCAGCTGCCGGCCGATATGCCGCACATCGCCGCCGCCGTGGGCGTGGAGATGTTCGGCTATGGCTTCGGCTTCGTCGGCATGATCCTGTACATCATGCAGGCCGTGGCCCCGGGCCGCTTCCAGACGGCCCACTATGCGCTCGGTTCKGGCGTCATGCAGCTGGGCTTCATCTTCGCCAAGTCCATCAGCGGCGACATCCAGATCGCGATGGGCTACCAGCAGTTCTTCGCCTGGACGATTGGCTGTGGCCTGCCGGCATTGCTGCTGCTGCTGTGGGTGCCGATGCCGCGCAAGGCCGCGCCGGCCGAGGCCGTGCCGGCATGAAGGCCGCGGCGCTGTTGCTGGTTGCCGCGGCTCCTGCATTCGCCGCTGGCGAGTTCTTCGACGACTTCTCGCAGACGAGCCTGGCCGCGCTCCGCCAGAGCGGCTGGGTGCTGCGCGAGGGCACCGGCCACCCGGGCCTGCCGGGTGCACGCTTCGCCGCCACGCAGCTCTCGCTGGACGGCGGACTGCTCAAGCTGAAGATGTCAACGGACGGCACGCCGGCCAACACCTCGCTGGCCCAGCTCTGCGCGGCTCGCAAGTTCCTGGTTGGCACGACGACGGCGCGTGTGCGCTTTCGCGACACGGCGGGCTCACGCGACCCCATCGTCCAGAGCTTCTTCCTGGCCGGGCCGCTCAAGCACGACTACGACCCCGACTTCAGCGAGGTCGACTTCGAATACCTGCCGCATGGCGGCTGGGGCGAGCCGGAGACGCGGCTCTACGGCGTCAGCTGGCACACGGTGCGCATCGACCCCTGGGAGTCCTTCAACCAGGCCGCCATCGTGCAGGGCTCCTTCGACGGCTGGCAAGTGCTGACCGTGCAGGTCGAGGCCACACGCACACGCCACTACGTCAACGGCAGATTGATGGGCGAGCACACCGGCCGCAATGTGCCCGCCAAGCCGATGGCGATCAGCTTCAATCATTGGATTTCCGACGGTGCGACGGCGGGTGCGCCGCGCGACTACGAATTTGAGGTCGACTGGGTGCTGCACGAGGCCGGCAAGACGCTGAGCTCCACCGCGATGCAGACCCGTGCCGCGCAATTGCGCAAAGAGGGCGTGACCCGCCGCGATACCGTGCCGGATGCCGGCCTGACGAGCGAATGCAATCTATGAAGAAGACCCTGATCGCCGCCCTGGCGCTGGCTGCCTCCCTTGCGCAGGCGCAAACGAAGCCCGTCGTCGGCACCTACATCCTGGCCGAACGCGGCGTCGACGTCGTCGAGCAACTGCAGCCCGGCCGCGTCACGCACCTGCTCTATGCCTTCCTGCTGATTTGTGGCGAAGGAGAGCGCGCCAAGGAGGCCACAGCCTGTGCCGGCAAGCCCAATTTCAGCATCGCACCGCATGCCGACCAGGACATCTTCTCCGCCGCCTTCCAGCGCCTGAAGGTCCGCGACCCCAAGGTGCAGGTGCTGGCATCGGTGGGAGGCTGGGGCGGCTCCGATCCCTTCTTCCACCTGGCCGCGACAGCCCAGGGCCGCGCGGCTTTCRTCAAGTCCTCGGTGGACTGGCTGCGTGCCCACCCGGGCTTCGACGGCCTGGACATCGACTGGGAGCATCCCGGTTCCAACGGCTCGGTCAACGGCGTGCCACTGGGCAGCCCGGCCGATGCCGAGAACTACGTGCTGCTGATGCAGGATTTGCGCGTGGGGCTGGATGCCCTGGGTCGCGATGTCGGCAAGCGCTACGCGCTGACCACCGCGATTGCCACGACCAAGGAGCAGTTGGCTCGCATGGCGATGGGCCGCGCGGCGCCGTCGCTGGACCTGGTCTTCATGATGACCTACGACTTCGCCGGTCCCTGGACCAAGAAGGCCGTCAACCACACCGCGCTGCGCAGCGCCAAGCCCAGCGACGACACCAGCCTGGAGGCGTCGGTTGCCAATCTGAAACGCGAAGGCGTGCCGGCGGCCAAGCTCGTCGCCGGCGTCGCGATGTACGGCCGCGGCTTCGACGGCGTGAAGGCCGACGGCCGCTATGCCAAGCCCTGGCCCAACGAGGACGGCTCGGTGCCTTTCAAGGACATCGATTCGTTGACGGGCATGAAGGCCCACTTCGACAAGCGCACCCAGTCCTGGGCGATGGTGGGTGGCGGCCGGTTCGTCGGCTACGACGACCCGCGCGCCGTGCGCGCCAAGGTCGCGTTCGCGAAGAAGCAGGGCCTGGCTGGCGTGTTCGCCTGGGAACTGAGCCAGGACAACGGCGAAATCCTGAGCGCCATGCAGCCGTGAGTGCGATGTCCTCACGACGCATCGCGTCGGTGGACGCGCTGCGCGGCCTGGCCGTGGCGGCCATGCTGCTGGTCAACAACCCGGGCGACTGGGGCGCGGTCTACTGGCCGCTGGAGCATGCGGCCTGGCATGGCTGCACGCCCACCGATCTGATCTTCCCGTTCTTCCTCTTCATCGTCGGCGTGTCCGCCGCGCTTGCTCTCGGGCCGCGCGTGGATGCCGGCGCCGCGCCGGGGCCACTGCGAGCCGCCGTCATCCAGCGCGGCCTGCGCATCGTCGGCCTGGGCCTGGTGTTGCATCTGCTGGCCTGGTGGTTGATGCACAAGCCCGAGTTCCGTGTGCTGGGTGTGCTGCAGCGGATAGGCCTTTGCTTTGCATTCGCGGGCGTGGCGGCCCTCCACCTGCGTGCACGCGGGCAGTGGAGCTTGCTGCTGGCCTTGCTGATCGGCTACGGCGCGCTGCTGCTGTTCGGCAGCCCGACGCTGGACAAGCTCGGCAGCCTGAACCAGCGGATCGACACCTTGGTGCTGGGCCGGTGGGCTTACGAGTGGGATGCGGCAACCGGCATCGCCTTCGACCCCGAGGGCTTGCTGTCCACGCTGGGCGCGCTGGCGACGACGATCTTCGGCCTGCTTTGCGGCGGCCTGCTGCGCCGCGATCAGACACGAGGCCTGCTGTTGACGGGTGTTGCGGCGGCGCTCGTGGGTTGGTGGTGGTCGGGCTGGCTGCCCTGGAACAAGCAGCTGTGGACGCCGTCCTTCGTGCTGTGGACCGGCGGCCTGGCGGCGGTAGCGTTGGCCGCAGCGCATCAGTGGATCGATCGCCTCGGCCGTCGCGCTTTAGGCCGCGCCTTTGGCCTGAACGCCATCGGCGCCTATGCCGGGGCCTGGATGTGCACCGTGTTGTTGGCGGCCACCGGCTGGATGGAGCCGCTGTACCGCACCGTGTTCGGGCCGTTGAATCCGCTGATCGGGCCTTATGGCCAGTCGCTGTCGTTCGCGCTCGCTTTCGTCGCGGTTTGGGCCGTGATCGTGTGGGCCCTGGACAAGCGCGGCTGGTACTGGAAGGTTTGAGAACCGGACACGCGAGCATGAGCGACGCCTTCGCCATCCGCATGCCGCCGGACATCCAGTCCGTGCAGATCGGCGAGCATCAAGTCGTCTTCATCGACAACTTCCTTGAGAACCCACTGGCGATGGTCGAGGCGGCCAGCCAGGCCAACTTCGCGCCATACCCGGGCGTGACCGATCGCAAGGGCTACCCGGGCATTCGCGCACCGGTGCCAGCCGACTATTCGGCCCACCTGACCGTGCTGATGGAGCCGCTGATCCGCCTCAACTTTGGCGTGCCCGAGGCCCTTAAGCTGCGCAAGAGCGAATGCGCCTTCTCGCTGACGACGATGCGGCCCGACGAACTCGGCCCGCTGCAGCGCACACCCCACTTCGACGCCAGCACGCCCCACCATATGGCCGTGCTGCTCTACCTCTGCGACGGCGCGCACGGCGGCACCGCCTTCTACCGCCACAAGGCCACCGGCCTGCAGCAGGTCACGGCGGACAACCGCGAGGCCTTCCTCGACACCTACTACGCCGAGCTCAACGCCCGCCCGCCCGCGCAGCGCTACTTCGACGACTCCGACGAGCACTTCGAGTTCCTGGGCATGATGCCTGCCCGCTTCAACCGCCTGGTCATCTACCGCGGCAGCCTGCTTCACTCGGCCGTCGTGAACCCGCAGCTCAGCCTGAGCAGCGATCCGCGCACAGGGCGGCTGACGGCGAATTCCTTCTACGACTTCTAGGCTGCGGTCTGCGTTTCACGCAACAAAGAAAGCCCGGCATTCGCCGGGCTTTTGCATGGCCGGGGGCGTCGATCAGAACTTCGCCGTCAGGCCGATCTTGTAGGTCGTCTCGCCCTTGAAGGACCAGGCTGGGTAGCCGGCCTTCAGCGGGTCCTTGTGCAGGCCGTCGGCCGGCAGGCTGGTGGACATGGCGCCGTACTGGACGTCGTCCTGCTTGGTCAAGTTCACCGCGTCGAAGCTCAGCTTGAGCCACTTGTTGATGTTCCAGCCGAAGCTCGCATCCAGCGTGCCGAAGTTGGCGTGCATGCGGTTGCCGTACCAGTAGGCGTTCTCGCGAATGATGTACTTGGAGCGCCAGTTGTAGGCGAGGCGGCCGAAGTAGTCGGGCGTCTCGTAGTAGCCCACCAGGTTCACGTTGTGCTTGGACGACTGGGTGAACAGGCCGAGCTGGTCGGCGAAGCTCTCCTTGGGCGCCGTGCCTTCGGTGAAGGTGTAGTTCGACACGACGCCGAAGCCGTTCTCGAAGGCATGGTTGGCCTGCAGCTCGATGCCACGCAGGCGGCCGCCGCCGGCGTTGACGAAGTTCTGCACCGTCCAGTTGTCGACCTTGCTGAACGGGTCGACCAAGCC
>NZ_JBFUMO010000265.1:0-7717 GCF_054049355.1 Roseateles sp. P5_E11
GGTATTGATCGGCCTGGGGCGCGGCGGCATGCGCGTCGCGGCGGCGCTGGCCGACGAGCTGGCCGTGATGGTCGGCTGCGTCGTGTCGGTGCAGGAGTCCGAGGCCCGCAACTTTCCCATCCACACGCTGGCGCCCGACCCGGCCTTGCTGCTCGCGCGACTCCGGCGCCTGAAGTCGTCCACGCGTCGTGTGCACCTGGTCTACGACCCCAAGCTGAACACCTGGCTGGTGAAGCTGGCGCGCGAGGCGGCCCGGGCCGAAGGCCTGGAGCTGCTGGCCCAGGAAGCCGCCGATCAGGCCGAGGCTCTGCGCGCCTACGCCCAGCTGCTGGCCTCGGCCGACCCGGCCCGCGACGCCGTCTGGCTGCCGCAGGACCCGACGACCGTGGACGACAACGTCGTGCTCACGCTGGTGCTCAAGGAAGGCTGGAACCGCAACATCGCCGTGTTCTCCAGCCACCTGGCGCATGTGAAGCGCGGCGCACTGTTTTCGCTCTACCCGGACAACCATGAACTCGGGCGCTCACTGGCCGTGTCGGCCCAACGCCTCGCGTCCAACCCTAAAGCGGGCGCGGCCGGCGTGCTGCCGTTGCGCCAGGCACGCGCCGCCATCAACATCCGCACCGCCGCGCACCTGGGACTTGACGTCGCCACCGTGCAGTCGGGATTCGATCTGGTCTATCCCTCCAGCTGAGGTTCGAGAGTGACGCCACCCGTTCCACTGGACAGCCAGCCGCCCCTCATCCTTCGGGATGAAAGCGTGCCTGTGGCCGCGCCGCCGCAGCGGTCGTGGCCGCTGCGCATCTACGCGCGCTGGTTGCGCGAGACCTCGTTCCGCCGCCATCTCAGCGTCGCCGTCGCGCTGGGCACGCTCTGCCTGGCCCTGCTGATGGCGGTCGTCAATGCCTGGCAGGGTGGCCGCCAGGTGCGGGCCATGCTGATGGAGCAGGGGGGGCGCGTGGCAGCCAATCTGGCGTCCAACAGTTCGCTGGCCCTGCTGTACGCCGCTGCCGACAACGCCGAGGAGGCCGTGCGCGCCTCGCTGGCCTTCCCGGATGTGATGGGCATCGAGATCCGCGACACCAAGGGCCGGCTGCTGCTGGCGCTGGGCCCCGAGCGGGACCGCCTGCCCACAACCACGTCACCGGCCGTGCCCGACCCGGCGGCCAGCGAGCCCTGGCTCGACCAGGAGACGGAAGACAGCTGGGCCTTCGCCGCACCGGTCTGGACCCGCCCCGAGGCCTCACCCTTTGACGTGACGCTGCGCCCCGCGCAACTGCTCGGCCATGTGCGCATCGTGCTGAGCAAGGCGACGCTGCACCGCACCCAGGCCTCGCTCTTCCTCGCCAACTTCGGCGTGGCCGTGCTGTTTGCAACCATCTTCCTGCTGGCGGTGCGCTTCCTGATCCTGCGCCTGACGCGGCCGCTGGGTGCCTTGTCCGAGGCCATGGAGAGGGTCGAGCTGGGCGACAACGATGCACGCGCGCCGGCTGGTGGCCCGCGCGACATCGCAGCGATGGCCGAGACCTTCAACCGCATGATCACGGCGCTGCAGGAGCGCGAGACCGAACTTGGCGCCCACCGTGACCACCTCGAGGACCTGGTGACCGAGCGCACGCTGGAACTCAGTGACGCCAAGGAGCGCGCCGAAATCGCCAGCCGTGCCAAGAGCCAGTTCCTGGCGCGCATGAGCCACGAGCTGCGCACGCCGCTGAACGCAGTCATGGGTTATGCGCAGATCCTGAAGATGGACGACGGCCTGACGCCGAAGCAGCGCAACGGCCTGGACATCATCCACAGCAGCGGCCAGCACCTGCTGACGTTGATCGTCGACATCCTCGACCTGTCGCGCATCGAGGCCGGCAAGGCCGAGTTGCGCATCGGCCCCGTCGAACTGGTCCCGCGCCTGCAGGCCGTGATCGACATCGTGCGCGTGATGGCCGAGGGCAAGCACATCACGCTCGATCTGCAGCTCGACCCGCAACTGCCAGCGGTCGTGCTGGCCGACGAGAAGCGGCTCAACCAGATCCTGCTGAACCTGCTGGGCAACGCGGTCAAGTTCACCCACGTCGGCGGCGTGCTGCTGATGGCGCGCGCGCTGCCGCCGCTGGCCGACACCGAGCCGGGCCATGTGCGGCTGTGCTTCGAAGTGCAGGACACCGGCGTGGGCATCGCCGACGACCAGGTCTACCGCCTGTTCGAGCCCTTCGAGCAGGCCGGCAATGCCGAGCAGCGGGTCGGCGGCACCGGCCTGGGCCTGGCCATCAGCCGCCAACTGGTGCGCATGATGGGCGGCGAGATCAAGCTGGAGAGCCGGCTCGCTCAGGGCAGCCGGTTCTGGTTCGAGATCAGCGTGCCGGTGCAGGCCTAGGATTTCTTGGCTCGCGCCTTGGGCTTGGTCGCGCCGACGTAGTCCGCCAGATGCTCGCCCGTCAGGGTTGAGGGCTTGGCAATCAGATCGGCCGGTGTGCCCTCGAAGAYGACCCGGCYACCGTCATGGCCCGCGCCTGGGCCGAGGTCGATGATCCAGTCGGCATGGGCCATGACGGCCTGGTGGTGCTCGATGACGATGACGGACTTGCCGGCGTCCACGAGGCGGTCCAGCAGGCCGAGCAGTTGTTCGACGTCGGCCAGGTGCAGGCCGGCTGTCGGCTCGTCCAGCACATAGACGTCGCCCTTCTCGGCCATCTGCGTCGCGAGCTTGAGGCGCTGGCGTTCGCCACCCGACAAGGTGGTCAGCGGCTGGCCGAGGCTGAGATAGCCCAGGCCGACGTCTGACAGCCTTTCCAGAATCGCATGCGCAGCGGGCGTGAGCTTGGAGAAGAATGCCGCCGCCTCGGCAACCGACATGGCCAGCACTTCGCTGATGTCTTTCCCACCCAGCTTGTATTCGAGCACGGCCGCCTGGAAGCGCTTGCCGCCGCAGTCTTCGCAGACGGTGGACACCGTGGCCATCGGGCCGAGGTCGGTGAAAATCAGGCCGTTGCCATTGCAGGTCGGGCAGGCACCCTCGGAGTTGGCGCTGAACAGCGCAGGCTTGACGCCGTTGGCCTTGGCGAAGGCGCTGCGGATGGGGTCGAGCAGGCCGGTGTAGGTGGCCGGGTTGCTGCGCCGCGAGCCGCGGATGGCGGCCTGGTCGATGGCGACGACGCCCTCCAGCTTGGACACCGAGCCGTGGATCAGCGAACTCTTGCCCGAGCCGGCCACGCCGGTGACGACGCAGAGCACGCCGAGCGGGATGTCAACGTTGACCTTCTGCAGGTTGTGCGTGCTGGCGCCGCGAATCTTCAGCGCGCCAGCGGGCTTGCGCAGCTTGTCCTTCAGCGCGGCGCGGTCGTCGAGGTGTCGGCCCGTCAGCGTGCCGCTCTTGCGCAGGCCGGCGACGCTGCCTTCATAGACGACCTCGCCGCCGGCCGCACCGGCACCGGGACCGAGGTCGACGACATGGTCGGCAATCGCGATGACCTCGGGCTTGTGCTCGACGACGAGCACGGTGTTGCCCTTGTCGCGCAGCCGGCCCAGCAGCTCGTTCATGCGCTGGATGTCGTGCGGGTGCAGGCCGGTGGTCGGTTCATCGAAGACATAGCTGACATCGGTCAGGGACGAGCCGAGGTGGCGGATCATCTTCACGCGCTGGGCCTCGCCACCGGACAGCGTGCCGGTTGGCCGGTCCAGCGACAGATAGCCCAGGCCGATCTCGGCAAAGGCATCGAGCAGATGGCTCAACGCCTTCAGCAGCGGTGCGACCTCGGCGCCCTTCAAGCCGCGCACCCAGTCGGCCAGGTCGCTGATCTGCATTGAGCAGGCGTCGGCGATGCTGTGCTTGCCGATCTTGCAGGACCGTGCCGCTTCGCTGAGCCGCGTGCCATGGCATTCGGGGCAGGTCTGAAAGGTGATGACGCGGTCGACGAAGGCGCGAATGTGCGGCTGCAGCGCGTCGACGTCCTTCGACAGAAAGGACTTCTGGATCGACGGGATCAGTCCGGCATAGGTCAGGTTGATGCCGTCGACCTTGATCTTGGTCGGCTCCTTGTGCAGCAGGTCGTGCAGCTCGCGCTTGGTGAACTTGGCAATCGGCTTGTCGGGGTCGAAGAAGCCGCAGCCTCTGAAGATGCGGCCGTACCAGCCCTCCATGCTGTAGCCGGGGATGTTGATCGCGCCGCCGTTGATGGACTTGCTGGCATCAAACAGCTGGTCAAGGTCGAAGTCCGACACCGAGCCCATGCCCTCGCAGCGCGGGCACATGCCGCCGGTGCGCGAGAAGGTCTGCTTGACGGCCTTGCTGGCGCCGCCCTTGTCGACGGTGATGACACCAGTGGCCTGCACCGACGGCACGTTGAAGGCGAAGGCGCTGGGCGGGCCGATCTGCGGCTTGCCGACGCGGCTGAACAGGATGCGCAACATCGCGTTGGCGTCGGTGGCCGTGCCGACCGTGGAGCGGGCATTGGCGCCCATGCGCTCCTGGTCGACGATGATGGCCGTGGTGATGCCCTCCAGCACGTCCACCTCGGGCCGCGCCAGCGTGGGCATGAAGCCCTGCACGAAGGCGCTGTAGGTCTCGTTGATGAGGCGCTGCGACTCGGCTGCGATGGTGCCGAAGACGAGGGAGCTCTTGCCCGAGCCGGACACGCCGGTGAACACGGTCAGCCGCCGCTTGGGGATGTCGACGCTGACGTCCTTGAGGTTGTTCTCACGTGCGCCCTGCACGCGGATGCGGTCGTGGTTGTCAGCGTCGGCCATTCAGCGCTTCTCTTGAATGCGCAGCAGGTTGCCGGCGGGGTCGCGGACGGCGCAGTCGCGCACGCCGTACTGTTGCATCGTGGGCTCTTCGACGATCTCGGCGTCCTCGGCTTGGAGCTTGGCGAAGGTCTTGTCCAGGTCGGCCGTGGCGAGGATCAACATGCCGAAGGTGCCCTTGGCCATCATCTCGGTGWTGGTGCGGCGCTCGTCCTCGGTGACGCCGGGCGTGACCGCCGGCGGGTGCAGCACGATGGAGGTGCCCGGCTGGCCGGCCGGGCCGACCGTGATCCAGCGCAGGCCGTTGTAGCCGACGTCGTTGCGCACCTCGAAGCCGAGGGTGTCGCGGTAGAAGGCCAGCGAGGCTTCCGGGTCGGATTGGGGCAGGAAGCTGGAGTGAATGCTGATGTCCATGGGGTCAATCTCTGTGGGTGGTTAAGGCACGGAAAGAAGTCTAGGTTTCGCTCTCTTGCGGCGCTTCTCGATTCCTGATCGGTTTCGTTACCTGGCGGGCGACGCAGGCCGGCATGCCCGCCGTCGCCTGGGCCTGGTCGCGCTTGTAGGCGCTGGGCGATTGGCCGACCAGTTCGCTGAAGCGCGTGCTGAAGGTGCCGAGCGATGAGCAGCCGACGGTGAAGCAGACCTCGGTGACGCTCAGGTCGCCACGCCGCAGCAGGGCCATGGCGCGTTCGATGCGCCGCGTCATCAGATAGCTGTAGACCGATTCGCCATAGGCCTGGCGGAACTGCCGGCTCAGGTGGCCGCCCGACATGTGCACGCCGCGCGCCAGGGCCTCGACGTCCAGGGGCTGTGCATATTCGCGGTCGATGCGGTCGCGCACGCGGCGCAACCTGGTGAGGTCACGCAGATGGAGTTCGGAGCCGGGTTGGATCGTCATGCCGGCATGCTGCCAGTTTCAATGGTTCGCGGCGAGCGGGCCAGGCGGTCGCGCAGTTGCAGGCCCGGCTTTTCGACGAGATAGTGCAGGGCGGCGCCCACGGCCAGGATGACGACGGCATAGACCGGGAACAGGGCCGGTCCCTGCAGCGGCAGCGCCGGTGCGATCCAGACATGCACGACGTGCATCGCGATCTTGTGGCTCAGGTAAAGGCTGTAGGAGATGGCTGCCAGCCAGCCCGTGCCGGGCACGGCCCAGGCCCGCGGCGTGCTGGCCGCCAGTACGAGCAGGCCGAAGCCGAAAGAAAGCAGCGGCCAGCCAACCGCGTTGGCAACCAGGCCGGTGCGGTCGCGGAACAGCCAGAAGGCGAGGGCGGTCATGGCCAACCCGGTGAACAAGAGCGCCGTCGAGCGCGCCTGCAGCCGCGTCCACAGCTGCGGCCGGTAGACGCGTAGCGCGGCCAGCATGATGCCCATCAGCAGTCCGTCCAGCCGCGTCCAGGTCGGGTAGTAGATGTCCTCGATGAACCAGGGTCGCTGCGGCTGGATGGCGTCGTTGTGCAGCCAGATGCCGGCGCGCAGCGCAATGCCGCCCAGCACCAGGGCGGCGCACAGGCCGGCGAAGCGTGCAGAGGAGGGACGACGTGTGATCCACCAGGCCAAGAGCGGGAAGAGCAGATAGAAATGCTCCTCCACGCACAGCGACCAGGCATGCGAGAAGGCGGGGTTGCGGCCGTAGTCGATCAGCAGGTTGAGCGTGAAGCTGGCGAACTGCCACCAGGCTTCCAGGTTCGGCTCCTCGCGCAGCACCGGAAAGGCCACGTAGATGGCCAGCACGACGGCAAAGGCCGGCAGGATGCGCCAGGCCCGGCGCCAGTAGAAGTCGCTCAAGCGCAGCGCTTCGCCCCGCTGCAGCTTGCGCAGCAGTTGCGAGCCGATCAGGAAGCCGCTGAGCACGAAGAATATGTCCACGCCCGCCCAACCGAAGCGGGTCAGCCAGGTCCAGTCCGGCCCCAGGCCACCGATGAGGAAGGTGTGGAAGCACATCACCCAGACGATGGCGATGCTGCGCAGGAGGTCKAGGCCGGGAAGGCGGTGCATGGAGGGCGGGGGGGAGCGAAAGGGCGGCAGCGTAACGCCGCTGTCGGCGGCAGTCGTTCGTCAGGTGAGGCCGTCAGCGGTTCAGCGTGACTTCGCCGCAGTCCTGGTCCAGACCGCGGTGTTGAGCGCGCGGCCGTGGCGGCGTGCCGCGGAGCATCATGTCGTGCCAATGCCAGTGGGCCTGCAATCGCAGGGTGCCGTTGGGAGGCACCGTGAAGGCTTCGTTCAAGACGAGTTCAACGCTCAGGCTCTCGCCTGCGGCCAGGTGCAGATAGTCCTGGGCCGACGGATCGCCGCGTTTGCGCATCGCGCCCTGGAAAGTCAGTTTCCCCTGTGGCGTGCTGGCCTGCACAAAGGGCCCGAACCAGGCGCCCTCGAAGGGGCTGCCCCAGCGCAGCAGGTGCAGAGCGCGCTTGCCGTTGTTGCTCAGCTTGAACTGCAGCAACACCTGGCCGTCGGGCTTGGGTGTGGCCTGGAACTGGCAGCTCAGCTCGGCATGCTGCAGGGGCGTTACGGCAAGGGCCATGGGCGAAAGGCAGGCTGTGAACAAGGCTGCGGTTGCGAGATATAGGCGGTGAAGACGCATGGTTGCGAGCCTAGCCCAGGGCCGCACGATCGGCAGCCCCCAACAAAAAGCGCCGCCCGAAGGCGGCGCGTCAAACGCGAGGGAACTCAGTTCTGGAAGGGGCTGTTCTCAGCGAAGTATTCGTGGTTGTCCGAGTTGTCCAGCGCCTTGGTGGGGCTGGACTTGGCCAGGCTCTTGGCCGCGCTCTGGCCATAGGCCCAGTCGTCGGTGCCGGCAATGACGTTGAAATGCATCATCTCGTGCACCAGGGTGCCGCCCTTGCTGTCGGTGCCCGTCATCGGCGCGCTCCAGAAGGCGCCGCAGACGTAGATCTTGTACGGCTGCGTCGGGTAGACATAGGCGTAGGTGCCGCTGTCCTTGCAGCTGCAGTCCAGCGTCAGGGCGGCGGTCTGGAAG
>NZ_JBFUMO010000266.1:0-7694 GCF_054049355.1 Roseateles sp. P5_E11
TACGTGATGCGCAGCAAGCCCGCCCCCGTGGCCAAGCTGCTGCCGTCGGCCCATGCCATCGAGCGTGAATTCCAGGTCATGGGGGCTCTTGCCGGCACCGACGTGCCAGTGCCCGCCATGTACGCGCTGTGCGAGGACGAGGCCGTCATCGGCCGCGCCTTCTACGTCATGTCCTTCATGCCCGGCCGCGTGCTGTGGGACCAGAGCCTGCCCGGCATGACCAATGCCGAGCGCGCCGCACATTACGACGAGATGAACCGCGTCATCGCGGCCCTGCACCAGGTCGACTTCAAGGCCGTGGGCCTCGCGGCCTACGGCAAGCCGGGGAATTACTTCGAGCGCCAGATCGGCCGCTGGAGCAAGCAATACCTGGCCTCCGTCACCGAGCCCAACCCGGCGATGGATTCGCTGCTGGCCTGGCTGCCGGCCCACATCCCGGCTTCGGCCCGCGACGAGAGCGAGGTGGCCATCGTCCATGGTGATTACCGCATGGACAACGTCGTCTTCCACCCCAGCGAGCCTCGCATCATCGCCGTGCTGGACTGGGAGCTTTCGACGCTCGGCCATCCGCTGGCCGACTTCAGCTACCACTGCATGAGCTGGCACATCCAGACCTCGGGCGCCGCGCGCGGCCTGGGCGGCAAGGATCTGGTTGCACTGGGCATTCCGAGCGAGCGCGAGTATGTGCAGCGCTACTGTGAGCGCACCGGCCGTGGGGACGCCGGCACCGTCATGGCCGACTGGAACTTCTACATGGCCTACAACATGTTCCGCATCGCGGCCATCGTGCAGGGCATTGCCAAACGCGTGGTGGACGGCACGGCCTCCAGCGCCCAGGCCAGGGAGACGGCCAAAAGCGCCCGACCGCTAGCGGATCTAGCTTGGAGCTTCGCGGTGAAAGCGTGAGCCCCTCGCCCAGTTTCGCAACGCTGAACGCGCGCGAACCTGGTCGGTCCCCCTGGGGGACGGCGATGCTCGCCGGATTGACCGGCAAGCACATCGCCATGGCGGGCCGGCTCGGGAGCGGCCCAGCGCTCGACCCGCAACTCGTGCGCGTCAGGTCACATCCCCCGGGCGCGTCGAGGGCGTCCAGGCGATCGACGTCGTCGTCGGCCAGGCCCCGCTGTCTGACAGCCGCCCGTTCACGCGCTGCGCCTCACGCGCTGCGACTTCCAGCAGCTTCACCAGGGCCTGCAGCCTGGGCAGGTCGGCCTCACTCATTTCCGTGCGCAGATAGAGGTTGCCGCGCATCGCCATCAGCACGAAGGGATGGCCTTCGGGCAGCAGGTCCTGGCTGGCCTGAACCAGGGCTTCGCTGAGTTCGCCCTCGATCCACGCGCCGGTCAGATCCTTGGTCACGCCGACGATCCCATAGCGTTGGCGCAGCATCTGCGAGGCGGCGTTGTTGAACTTGGGGAACATCACCAGCCAGCGCATCTCTTCCGGCGTGTCGGTATCGACGCGGGTCTTGAGCGTGTCGGTGTAGGCCTCGAAGACAGCACGCTCAAGGTTCTCCATCAGCGCCCGGCACAGCACCATCATCTGCAGGTCATGGTGCAGGCCCATCTCACAGCGCATGCGCAGCTCAAAGCCGGGCAGATAGCTGCGCTGCGACACACCCCATTCGATGCGCAGCGGCCCCGGCGACGCCTTGGGCTGCTCGACGAGGAAGCCCAACCCGTCCCGCGTCTGCGTGAATCCGGCCCCGCGTGCCTCGGCCCAGTCCTCGATCGGACGCCAGCGCGACGCGTTGGCGCGCGTCACGAGCCAGTGCTTGACTTGCTTTACCACCATGAGTCGTGAGGAAGTCTGAGAATGGGGCCTGCTTGCTAGGCACACCGCATGGAGGCGACGAATGATTGAAGTGTATTCATGGCCCACGCCCAACGGCCACAAGGTGCACATCATGCTGGAGGAGTGCCGCCTCGCCTACCGGGTGCATCCCGTGGACATCGGCGCCGGTGAGCAGTTCGCACCCGACTTCCTCGCCATCAGTCCCAACAACAAAATCCCCGCGATCACCGACCCCGGCGGCCCCGGCGGCCAGCCCATCTCGCTGTTCGAGAGCGGTGCCATCCTGCTCTACCTGGCTGGCAAGACGGGCAAGCTCCTGCCCGCCGACGTGCGTGGCAAGTACGAGGTGCTGCAGTGGCTGATGTTCCAGATGGGCGGCGTCGGCCCCATGCTGGGCCAGGCGCATCACTTCCGCATCTACGCGCCCGAGAAGATCGACTACGCCATCGATCGCTACACCAAMGAGGCCAAGCGCCTGTACAGCGTCATCAACAAGCGCCTGGCCCATGCCACCTATCTCGGTGGGCCGGACTACAGCATCGCCGACATCGCCGTCTTCCCGTGGCTGCGCTCCTGGAAGAACCAGGGCGTAGAGATGGGCGACTACCCGCATCTGAAAGGCTGGTTCGACGAGATCGCCAAGCGCCCGGCCGTGCAGCGTGGCGTGGAGGTGCTGGCCGGTGCGCGCAAGCCGCTGACCGACGACAAGGCGCGCGAGGTGCTGTTCGGCAAGCGCCAGCTGGAACAGCGCTGAAGCGCGGCGTCAGACAGGCACCAGGCGCAGCTCGCGATGCGCGGGCGGCAGGCCATGACTGGCGAGGATGAGGGGCTCGTGCGCCGCCACGACGCCCGGCACAAAAGCCGCCTGCCCTTCGACGTCGGCCAGCGCGACCACCGCCGGCTGGTCGGCGAAGGCCATCACATCGGGCGCGCCCAAGCCCATTGAAGCCAAGCCCAGCGCCGGATCGGCGAAGACCTGCAGCAMTGTCGCTCCGACGCCGCCCGGGCGAGGCGGCGGCAGATGCAAGGCCAGCCTGCCCTCAGCATCGCTCGCGCCTTCGTGCACACGGCCTTCGCCATCGATCAGGCACACGCGGGCCCAGGCCGCCGGCTCGCCGTCGCCCTGCCAGGTGAGCAGACCGTAGACGCTGCAGACACCCGGCGGCGGCCTGCGTGTCGGTGCGCTGAGCAAGCCCACCCGCATCATGCGCATGCCTCCCAGCACCCGGTCACTGAGGATCTGGCCCACCGGTCGGACCGGCAGCGGCCAGGGCAGGTTCAGGGGCTGGAAACGCTGCAGTTCATCGCGCACCAGCACGTCGGCACAGACGCCCTCCTGCGGTTGGCGCCAGCGCTCGGGCAGGTCCGGCCACACATGCAGGCCCGACGGCGTGACGACCGAACGACCGAGCAGCCGGCCACCGCCACGCTGCACCAGGCTGCAGCGCAGACCCGTCGTGATGAGGTCGCCACTGGCCAGGTCGATGAAAACCAGCGCTTCACCCACCRACAGCCGCAGACGCTCCAGTGTCGGTTCGCGCCTTGTTGTCGTGACTGCCATGGCCCCATACTAGGAAGGACGCGGTGTAACAGTCACCCTGCTTGTTAGGGGCGCACACCCGGCGGCTGCATCGCCATGCCAGCCGAGCGGCGCGACAGATACACCTCCAGCGCCAGCAGTTCGGCGCTGTCCCAGTCCCACACTGTCGCGCGCACGCCGCTCAGGCAGCCACGCAGGCGGCGCTGCAGGCTGCCCAGCGACTGCCATTCCAGACGAAAGACGGGGTAGTCGTCGACATGGCCCTGGGGAATGAGGCTGCCGCCCAGGCGCAGGCCCGCACGCTCGTCGTGGCATTGGGCGCAGGACAGGTTGAGCGCGCCGATGCGGGCCGTGTAAAGACGCTGGCCTTGCTTGGCGGCTGCGTCCAGCTCGGGGCCGCGCGGCGGGCTGAGCGGCATGCTGCGCGACTGCTGGGCGACGAGAGCGGTCAGCGCGAGCAGCGGCTCGGCGTCGGGCGCCCAGCCCGGCTGCTGCTGGTGGCGCACGCGGCAGCGCTGGACGCGGCCAGACAGGTCGACGAGGCCCCGATCCCAGGCCGGGTAACGGGTCGCCGCACCACGCAGCTTCTCGGGCTCGCCGTGGCAGCTGGCGCAGGACTTGGCCCCMTGGCTCCACAGATCTCTCCCGAAGGCCAGGCCGAGCTGGGCGGGGTGTTGAGCGTCGTCGGCCTGCAGAGTTCGCAATGCCGGGCTCATGGTGTCGCGGCCGGAGCGGCGCTCGTCGGCATGAGCTGTCAAGCAACACAGCCACAGAGGCACAGAGACACAGAGAACTCGTGCAAGCGCCTGGCCTCTGTGCCTCTGTGCCTCTGTGGCTGTGTTCATGGGCCGACGTTCAGTGATCGCGTCTCACGGTGCTCGAAGCCGTTGTCGCCGCGCCAGACAAAGCTCAACTCGCCAGGTCTTTCAGCCCGCAGCCAGAAGGCGAGATAGGGGTTGGCCGAAACAGCCGCAAACAGGTCGGCGGCAAACACCAGTTCGCCGTCCAGGCGGCATTCGAAGCGCCTCACCAGGTCGCGCGGCAGGCGGGCGCCTTCGTCGCTGCTGCGGTAGCCGGTCTCCATCGCATGGGCGACGGTCACGCGCACCTCGAAAGGCTCACCGGCCTTGATGGCAGCAGGCAGGGTGATGACAGCGCGCGTCGCCATCAGGGCTCCACGCAGGCGGCCAAGGTCACGATGACATCGACTCCGCTCTGCCAGCAGCGCCCATCGGCTGCCTTGGCGACGGCGACGATGCGCTGGCTGCGCGCCAGGCGCATGCGGGTGCTGAACTCGGGCCTGTCGCTGTTGGCGCCAAAGGCGACATGCACGACCTCGGGCTCGGGGTTGAGCGGCGTGAACAGCGCTAGGCCCACGACAGCCTCGCTGGCGGCCACACGCACCGGCACCGCATTGCCGTTCTCCACCAGCTCGGCCATCTCGATCTTCAGCACGCCGGGCTCGGGGTCGCGACCGGCCCAGGCACGGATGGCTGCACGCATGACTTCGTCGGACGCGCGAGCCTCCGGCAGCAGCGCAAGCGCCGCGGCGGCCAGCGTGAACTCGCGCCGCTTCATTTCGCGAGCGTGCCGAGATAGGCCACGATGTCGTCGAGCTGCTGCTCGGTCAGCGCCGCCCGGCCCGCCCAGGCGGGCGCCACATCGCGCAGCCCCTCCGTCGAGCGGAAGGGCGGCATGACCGTGGACGGGTTGAAGCGCCGCATGTCGGCGATGYGATCGCGCAGGCCCTGCGCATTCAAACGCGTCGCCACTGCACCCAGCGGCGGCGCTAGATTGCCCTGGTTGGCATCTCCTGAGGCCGTCAGCGCATGGCACAGCAGGCACAGGCTCTGCGTGCGGTCGGCCACCAGCGCCCGGCCACGCTCGACGTCGCCGGCATGCGCGCTGGCGGTCAGCACGAGTGCCAGCAGCGCACGCATCACGCGAGCTTGTTCTTGCTGAGCGGCAGGTCCCTGATGCGCTTGCCGGTCGCCGCGAAGATCGCATTCAGCACGGCCGGGGCCGCCACCGCGATGGTGGGCTCACCCACGCCGCCCCAGAAGCCGCCCGAGGGCATGACGATGGTCTCGACGGCCGGCATGTGCTCCATCTTCAGCACCGGGTAGGTGTCGAAGTTCTGCTGCTCGACGCGCCCATCCTTGACGGTGATCTCGCCGAACAGCGCCGCCGACAGGCCATAGACGAAGCTGCCCTCGACCTGGGCCGCGATCTGCTGCGGGTTGACGGCGTGGCCCGGGTCGGTGGCCGCGACGATGCGGTGGATCTTGAGCTCACCCTTCTTGCTCACCGACACCTCGGCGCAGGCCGCCACATAGCTGCCAAAGCCCATGATCTGCGCCAGGCCCAGATATCTTCCCTTCGCTCGTGGCTTGCCCCAGCCGGCCTTCGCCGCCACGGCATTCAATACGGCCAGGTGCTTGGGCGAGTTGGCGAGCAGCTCGCGGCGCAGCTCCAGCGGATCGCGCTTGGCGGCGTGGGCCACCTCGTCGATGAAGCACTCCAGATAGACCGCGTTCTGGTTCAGGTTGACGCCGCGCCAGAACCCCGGCGGCACCGTCGGGTTGCGCATCGCGTGGTCGACGAGCAGGTTCGGCACCGCGTAGCCGAGCGCCCCTTCCGCGCCACCGGCGCTCAGCCCCTGGAAGACGACCGGGTCCTTCCCGTCCTTGATGTTCTGCGGAAAGATGCCCGCGATGATGCTTTGGCCCGAGATGCGCATGTGCAGGGCCGTCAGCTTGCCCGCCGCGTCCAGGCCCGCCGTCAGCTTGCACTGGGTGACGGGGTGGTAGCGGCCGTGGGTCATGTCCTCCTCGCGGCTCCAGATCAGCTTGACCGGCGTGCCCGGCAGCTCCTTGGCAATGGCCACGGCCTGGCGCACCCAGTCATGCACGGCGCCGCGCCGGCCGAAGCCACCGCCCAGATGCAGCTTGTAGACCTCGCAGGCCGAGGGCGGCAGGCCCGACGATTCGGCCGCAGCGGCGAGCGCGGCCTCGCCGTTCTGCGTCGGGGTCCAGACTTCGCAACGCTCGGGGGTCCATTTGGCCGTCGCGTTCATGACCTCCATCGTCGCGTGGTTCTGGTGCGGGTAGCTGTAGACGGCCTCGACCTTCTTCGCGGCACCCGCCAGCGCGGCCTTCACATCGCCCTGGCTGCTGCCCACGGCGGCGGTGTCGGCTTCCAGACCGACCTTCAGCGTGGCCGCGGTGTCGGCGCTGTTCTGCGTGATGTTGACGCCCTCGTCCCAGACGATGGGCAGCGCGTCCAACGCCGTCTTGGCCCGCCACCAGGTGTCGGCCACGACGGCCACGGCCGAGTCGCCCACCTTCACCACCTTCTTCACGCCCGACCGGCCCTCGATGGCCGCCGCGTCGAAGCTCTTGAGCTTGCCGCCGAAGACCGGGCAGTCCTTGATCGCCGCATTCAGCATGCCGGGCAGCTGCAGGTCCATGCCGTAGACCTGCGAGCCGTCGAGCTTGGGGCGGGTATCCAGCCGCTTCATCGGCTTGCCCGCCAACGTCCACTCCTTGGCCGGCTTGAGCTGGATGTCGGCCGGCGCGGCCAGCTTGGCGGCCTCGGCGGCGAGCTGGCCGTAACTCAAGCGCTTGCCGGCATGCACCACCCAGCCCGCCGAGGTCGTGCACTCCACCACCGACACCTGCCATTGGTTGGCCGCCGCCTGGATCAACAGCGCCCGCGCCAGCGCCCCGCCCTTGCGCACGTACTCGTGCGACTCGCGCACGCCACGGCTGCCGCCCGTGCTCATGCTGCCCCAGGCGCGGTTGCGCGCGAGGTTCTGGCCCGGCGTCGGGTATTCGGTCTTCACCTTGGCCCAGTCGCACTCCAGCTCCTCGGCCACGAGCTGGGCCAGGCCGGTCAGCGTGCCCTGCCCCATCTCCGAGCGCGCGATGCGGATGACGACGCTCTCGTCCGGCAGGATCTGCACCCAGGCGTTCAGCTCGGGCGTGGCTTCACCCTCGGCAAGGCCTGGCACGTGGAAGCCCACCATCAGCCCGCCGGCGGCGGCGCTCGTGGTGTGCAGAAAGCTTCGACGGGAAAGAACCGCGCTCATTGGTGCACCCTTCGCGCTGCGCGCTGTCCCGCCAAGCGGGCGTTGAGCCCCTTCGGGCGGCCGTGCGGGGCTCATGCCTGGCCCCCTTCGATGACGATGGGGATCTGCTTGCGCTGCACCTGGCCGGCAGCCAGGTGGATGGCGGCGCGCACACGGTTGTAGGTGCCGCAGCGGCAGATGTTGGTCATGGCCGCGTCAATGTCGGCATCGGTCGGCTTGGGCTTGGCCTTCAGCAGCGCCGCGGCGGCCATCAGCATGCCGCTCTGGCAG
>NZ_JBFUMO010000267.1:0-7672 GCF_054049355.1 Roseateles sp. P5_E11
GTCCAGGTTCACGCGCACACCGACCTTGTAACCCAGTTGGGTGGCTTCCAGAGCCAGCTTGGTGGACGACTCGGCAGCCTCGTAGGCGCCAACCTGGGCCTTCAGCGACTGCACGCCGAAGAAGGCGCGGCGCGTGTCCYCGGCGACCTTGCGACGGGCAAAGTCAAAGTCATTGCGGGCCCTGTCCTCCAGCACCAGGGTTTCCTTGATGCGGTTCTGCGTCGCGCCGCCGGTGTAGAGCGGATAGCTCAAGGTCAGGCCGATGCTGGCGTTCTTGGAGGTGCCGGCTCCGGCCTGCGCAGCTGCAATGCCACCCAGGCTGTTGTGCTGGTTCTGGCCACCCAGGGTGGCGCTGGCGTCCAGCGTCGGCTTTTCGCCGGCCCGGGCGATCTGCGTATCGAGCTGTGCCATTTCCAGGCCCAACCGCGCCTTGCGCACGCCTGGATGCTGGTCATCGGCTGTCGCGACCCAGGTGTCGACGTTGTCGCTGGGCAGGGCCGGCAGGGCGACCGGCACCGCCAGGCTCTTGGGCTCGACGCCGACGCGGCCGACGAACTGGTCCAGCGTGACGCGCGCGACGCGCAGATCGTTGTCGGCTTTCAGCTCCTGAGCCACTGCCAGGTCATAGCGGGCCTGGGCTTCGCGCGTGTCGGTGATCGTGGCGGTGCCAACCTCGAAGTTGCGCTTGGCCGAGGCCAGTTGCTCGGAGATGCCTGCCTTGTTGGCGCGCGACGTCGTCAGCGTGTCCTTGGCGGCCAGCACATCGAAATAGGCCGTGGCCAGCCGGACGATGAGGTCCTGTTCGGCCAGATCCAGATCGGCCTGAGCGACCGCATAGGCTCGGCGGGCCTTGTCAATGGTCGGAATATTGCTCGCGTTGTAGACGGAATATTTTCCCTGCAGGCCAGCCGTCAATGTCCTCGTATTGAAGCTCGCAGACGAAGGCGGGTCGGTTTGCGCCACGGTGCCCGAACCGGACAGATAGAGCGACGGCCGGATCAGGGCCTCGGCCTGGGCAGCGCGCGCCGCAGCCGCGTCGGCGCTGTTGCGGGTCGCCAGATAAGTCGCGTCATAGCCCCTCGCAGCGTCATAGAGCTCCTGCAGGCTCTGGGCCTGGGCCACGCCGGCGAGCAGGAGGCTGGCGGCGATGGCCAGCGGTTGCAGGATCAGGCGGGGGGCTGTGACGAAGGGCATGGAATTCCTTGACTTGGGCAATGTAGTGAGCGCGGCCGGGTTTATAGAGGCAAAGCCCGCCGGTGACTGAAGCCATGTGACGACCTGCGCCCAAACGGGGAGCAACGGTCGTTTTACGGCGACGGGCTGCATCCGGCCTGGCTTAGAAACTGAAGGCCGGCGCTTCGGCGAAACCCGGCAGGCGCCCGGCCACCGTGTCGAACAGCTCGACGGTGCGGAAGTCGCTCGCGCCGGTGCGCGTGACGAGCACGGCGCGCATGACAGGCACCTCGCCGACGATGGCCGCCAGGCGCCCGCCGACCTTGAGCTGGTTCAGCAAGGCCTGGGGCACCGACGCGACCGAGCCGGACAGCAGGATCACGTCGAAGGGTTCCTCGGCGGCCAGGCCGGCGGCGCCGTCCTGGTTCAGCACCGTGGCGTTCAGCACGCCGGCGCGCTTCAGGTTGGCCGCAGCGGCGGCAGCCAGGCCGGCGTCGGCCTCCAGCGCAATGACGCGCTGCGCCTTGTGGCCCAGCAGCGCGGCCAGGTGACCCGTGGCGGCGCCGATCTCCAGCACCTTCTCGTGGCGCTGCACCTTGAGTTCCTGCAGCAGCCGGGCCTCCACCTTGGGTGCCAGCATGCGACGCGTGGCTGTGAGCGGCAGCTCGGTGTCGACAAAGGCTTGCAGCCTGTGGGCTTCGGGCACGAAGTCCTCGCGGTGCACCACGCGCAACAGCTCCAGCACGCTGGGGTCGAGCACATCCCAGGGCCGGATCTGCTGCTCGATCATGTTGAAGCGGACTTGTTCGAGGTTCATCTTGTTCTCCGAGGCGCGGTCGACGGCAAAAAGCAAAATTCTAGAGGTCAGCCCGGTGTGGCGAGCAAGCCGTGCAGCAGCAGCGACATCTGGGCGTCCAGCAACTCCTCGGCGCCCATGGTCTGGTGGCAGATGTCGTGCTCGCCGAAGGAATGCTCGTGCAGCAGCATGTGCAGCATGGGTGCGATCAGCATGTGCACCGTGGCCTCAACAGGCACGGCGCGGAACTCGCCGGTGCGGATGCCGCGCTCGATGAGGCCCCCGATCAGCGCCTGGGACGGCCGGATGACCTCCTCCACATAGAAACGCGCCAGCTCGGGGAAGTTGCGCGCCTCGACCATCATGATCTTGCAGACGACGCCGGCATTGCCATGGCCGACCTTGGCCCACCAGGCCTGCATCATCTGGCTCAGCAGCTCGGCGATGGAGCCCTGGTACAGCGCCGCCTGGGCAGCCGATTCGGCGATGTGCACGGACAGGTTGTCGCGCACCATGGCCTTGAAGAGCTCGTCCTTGCTGGGGTAGTAGCGGTAGAGCGTGCCCTTGGCCACGCCGGCGCGCGCCGCGATTTCCTCGCTGCGCGTGGCGGCAAAGCCCTTCTCGACGAAGAGCGCCAGGGCGGCGTCCAGCAGCTCCTGCGGGCGGGCGTCCTTGCGGCGTTGGCGGGGGGTGGCGGTGGCCAAGATGGCGAAGTTAATGACCGGAGGGTCAGTAATGTAGCCCGCCGGGCCAGGCAGCGGCAAGGGCACGCCCTGCCCGCTGGCTACACTGCGCGGCTTTGTTCGCCCCCGGAGCCGTTACGTGGATGTCATCCTGCTGATCAAAGCCGCCGTCATGGGCATCGTCGAGGGACTGACCGAGTTCCTGCCCGTCTCGTCCACGGGCCATCTGATCCTGACCGGCAGCCTGCTGGGCATGACGGATGCCAAGTCCAAGGTCTTCGATATCGCCATCCAGAGCGGCGCCATCCTGGCCGTGCTGATCGTCTACTGGGCGCGCATCCGCGAGGCCCTGGGCGGCATCACCAACAGCGCCAAACAGCAGCGCTTCGTCGCCAACATCGCCATCGGCTTCCTGCCCGCCGGCCTGGTCGGTCTGACGGTCTACAAGGCCATCAAGGCGCATCTGTTCAACGCGCCCGTCGTCGCCGGCGCCTTCATCGTCGGCGCGCTGATCATCCTGTGGGTGGAAAAACGCGCCCAGCCGGTGGCCCGCGTGCAGAGCGTGGACGACATGACGGCGCTGGACGCCCTCAAGGTCGGTCTCGTGCAATGCCTGGGCATGATCCCCGGCACCAGCCGCTCGGGCGCCACCATCATTGGCGGCATGCTGCTGGGCCTATCGCGCAAGGCGGCGACCGACTTCTCCTTCTTCCTGGCCATCCCGACGCTGATCTCGGCCGGCGGCTACAGCCTGTGGAAGGAGCGCCACGCGCTGTCCATGGCCGACGCGCCGATGTTCGCCGTCGGTTTCATCGTCAGCTTCCTGGCCGCCTGGGCCTGCGTGCGCTGGCTGCTGCGCTACGTGGCCACCCACAACTTCGTGCCGTTTGCCTGGTATCGCATCGCCTTCGGCGTCGTCGTGCTGGCAACCTGGCTGACCGGTACGGTTATCTGGGCGGACTGAGATAATTAGGTCATGGCCATCACGATCAAGACCGCAGCCGATGTCGAAGGCATGCGCATCGCCGGGCGCCTGGCGTCCGAAGTGCTCGACATGCTCACGGCGCACGTCAAGCCGGGCGTCACCACCAACGAGCTGGACAAGCTCGCGCACGACCACATCGTCAACGTGCAGCAGGGCATTCCCGCGCCGCTGAACTACTGCCCGCCCGGCTACATCCCCTACCCCAAGTCGATCTGCACCTCGGTCAACAGCCAGGTCTGCCACGGCATTCCGAATGACAAGCCGCTGAAGAACGGCGACATCGTCAATATCGACGTCACCGTCATCAAGGATGGCTGGCATGGCGACACCAGCCGCATGTTCGTCGTCGGYGAGGGCTCCATCGCGGCCAAGCGGCTGTGCGCCTTCACCTACGAGGCCATGTGGAAGGGCATCGCCAAGGTCAAGCCCGGCGCGCGCCTGGGCGACATCGGCCACGCCATCCAGACCTTTGCCGAGAACGCCGGCTTCTCCATCGTGCGCGAGTTCTGCGGCCACGGCATCGGCCAGGTCTTCCATGAGGAGCCGCAGGTGCTGCACTACGGCCGCCCCGGCACGCTGGACGAACTCGTACCCGGCATGATGTTCACCATCGAGCCCATGATCAACGCCGGCCGCCGCGAGATCCGCGAGTTGGGCGATGGCTGGACCATCGTCACCAAGGACCGCTCGCTTTCCGCCCAGTGGGAGCACACCATCCTCGTCACCGACACCGGCTACGAGGTCATGACGCTGTCGGCCGGCAGCCCACCGCCGCCCGCCTTCATCACGCAGGCCGCTGCGGCGACCGCGTAAGCCGTGGCCACGCTCGCCGAGCTCCGCCAGCAGTTCAAGGCGGGCAAGCAGACGCTGATCGACGACTTCCTGGCCGCGCGGCCCACGCAGGCCGGCGCCCAGACCCTGCTGCGCCGCCTGGCCCGCCATGTCGACGACGCGCTGCGCGCGCTCTGGGACGGTGCCGGCATGCCCGCGGGCTCCTGTCTTGCGGCCGTCGGCGGCTACGGCCGTGGCGAGCTCTTCCCGCATTCCGACGTCGACGTGCTGGTGCTGCTGCCCGATGGCGTCGAGGCCCATGTGCCCGGCCCGGTCAAGTCGGCCATCGAAGGTTTCATCACGGCCTGCTGGGACCTGGGCCTGGAGATCGGCTCCTCGGTGCGCACGCTGGGGGAATGCCTCAGCGAGTCCGAGGGCGACGTGACCATCCAGACGGCCCTGCTCGAGGCCCGGCCACTGGCCGGAGACGCCAAGCTGTTCAAGCTGATGGCCAAGCGCTTCATGGCGGCCATGGACCCCAAGGCGTTCTTTCGCGCCAAGACCCTGGAGAGCCTGCAGCGCCACACCAAGTTCGACGACACGCCCTACGCGCTGGAGCCCAACTGCAAGGAAAGCCCCGGCGGCCTGCGTGACCTGCAGATGCTGATCTGGATCGCGCGCGCGGCGGGCCTGGGCAAGACCTGGAAGGCCCTCAGCGCACGCGGCCTCATCACGCCCTTCGAGAGCCGCCAGTTGCAGCGCAACGAGGGTCAATTGACGCTGATCCGGGCGCGACTGCATGCGGTCGCCGGCCGGCGCGAGGACCGGCTTGTGTTCGACCTGCAGACCGCCGTCGCGCAAAGCTTCGGCTTCGAGAGCACGGCCTCGCAGCGGGCCTCCGAGGTGCTGATGCGGCGCTACTACTGGGCGGCCAAGGCCGTCACGCAGCTGCACCAGATCCTGCTGCTGAACCTGGAGGAGCAGATCAATGGCTCCCAGCAGGGCTTGCTGCGGCCCATCGACGGCCACCCGGACTTCCTGGACCGCGGCCGCATGCTGGAGGTCGCCAGCGACGACCTGTACCAGCGCGACCCGCACGCCATCCTGCGCACCTTCCTGATCTACCAGCAGACGCCTGGCATCAAGGGCCTGTCGGCGCGCACGCTGCGGGCGCTGTACAACGCCCGCGGCCTGATGGACGCCGCCTGGCGCCGTGACCCGGTCAACCGTGCGACCTTCATGACGATGCTGCGCGAGCCCGAGGGCCAGACGCATGCCTTCCGGCTCATGAACCAGACCTCGGTGCTGGGGCGCTACCTGTGGGTGTTCCGCGCCATCGTCGGGCAGATGCAGCACGACCTCTTCCACGTCTACACCGTGGACCAGCACATCCTGATGGTGCTGCGCAATGTGCGGCGCTTCTTCGTGCCGGAGCATGCCCACGAGTACCCGTTCTGCTCGCAACTTGCCGCGCAGTTCGACACGCCCGAGCTGCTCTATATCGCCGCCCTCTTCCACGATGTGGCCAAGGGCCGCGGCGGCGACCACTCGGAGCTCGGCGCCACCGAGGTGAAGCGCTTCTGCCGCCAGCATGGGTTGAACGCGGAGGACACGGCCATGTGCGTCTTCCTCGTCGAGCACCACCTGACGATGTCGCGCGTGGCGCAGAAGGAAGACCTGTCCGACCCCGACGTTATCGCCGCCTTCGCCGCCAAGGTCGGTGACGTGCGTCGCCTGACGGCGCTGTACCTGCTGACCGTCGCCGACATCCGCGGCACCAGCCCCAAGGTCTGGAATGCCTGGAAGGGCAAGCTGCTCGAGGACCTCTACCGCATCACACTACGGGCCTTGGGTGGAGCCAAGATCAACCTCGACGCCGAGATCGAGGCACGCAAGGCCGAGGCCCGCCAGGACCTGGCCCTGCACTCCCAGCTCCCCGGTACCGAGGAGCCGCTGTGGAAGACGCTGGCCATCAGCTACTTCGCGCGCCATGAAGGCGCCGAGCTTGCCTGGCACGCGCGTTCGCTGTGGCGCCATGTCGAGACTCAAGTGCCCGTCGTGCGCGCGCGTCCCTCGCCCATCGGCGAGGGCCTGCAGGTCCTGGTCTACGCACCCGACCAGCAGGACCTGTTCGCCCGCATCTGCGGCTATTTCGACGGTGCCGGCTTCAGCATCCTCGATGCCAAGGTGCACACGACACGCAAGGGCTATGCGCTGGACACCTTCCAGGTCATCCGCCCCGAGGCCGACGTGCACCACCGCGACCTCGTGCCGCTGGTGGAGCAGAAGCTCAGCGCGGCGCTGCAGACCGGCGGCCCACTGCCCGAGCCGCGGCGCGGGCGCCTCTCGCGCCGCGTCAAGAGCTTCCCCTACACGCCGCGCATCTCACTGCGCCCGGACGAGCGCGCGACGGCCTGGTTGCTGACCATCTCCACCAGCGACCGCGCCGGCCTGCTCTACGCCATCGCCCGTGTGCTGGCGCGACACGGCATCAACCTGCAGCTGGCCAAGATCTCGACGCTGGGCGAGCGCGTGGAAGACACGTTCTTGCTCGACGGCCCGGCACTCCAGCAGAACAAGGCCCAGCTGCAGATCGAGAGCGAGCTGCTGGACGCGGTGTCGCTGCCGGCCTGACCAGCCCACCCCTACCGGCTTCGCTGCCGTGGCCGCCCAACGCAGCACGGCTTGAGCCGCATCAAGGCAGCCGGCGTCCGGGCACGCCACACTTGGCACCGCCATGCCCAACCGCTACAGCGAACAGGCCCTGAGGGAGTCCCAGGCCTTCGGCGTCCGTCCCATTCCCGTGCTGCGCCCGCTGGGCTGGCTCGCGCGCGGCTGGCAGGACCTGTGGCARGCGCCGCTGGCCTCGCTCGCCCACGGCCTGGTCATGGCCGCGTTCGGCGCCCTGCTCTTCGCGTTGGCGCGAGACCGCTTCTGGTTGCTGGCGGGCGCCTTCACCGGCTTCCTCATCGTCGCGCCCATCCTGGCCACCGGCCTGTACGCGCTCAGCCGCGAGCTGGACCGGGGCGGGCAACCCGGCTGGCGCACGGTGCGCGACGCCTGGCGCCCGCGCGACGGCCGGCTCATCGTCTTCGGCGTGCTGCTGGCCTTCGCCGGCACGGGCTGGGTGCTGTGCTCCGCGGCCTTCGTGACCGGCTTTGCCGCCGACCCCATCCACAGCCCGCGCGACTTCCTGCTCAAGGTCGTGATGAACGACGAATCCCGGCTCTTCGAGACCTGGCTCATGCTGGGTGCGGTGCTCGC
>NZ_JBFUMO010000268.1:0-7663 GCF_054049355.1 Roseateles sp. P5_E11
GACCGCGCCGGCGTCAAACGCGACGCTGCCGCCGGAGCCGAACAGGCCCAGCAGCACCGTCTCGTCGCCGCTGAAGACGGCCGTGGCCGAGTTGGTCTTGAGGTTGAAGCTGCCCTCCACCCAGGCGCCGAAGCCGCCTTTGTTGTCCTGGGGCCGATAGCGCAGCTTCACGGTGTCGCCCGAGGTCATGGACGCGCTGGCGAAGAGTTCGCTGCCGCCGCCGCCGCCGCTGATGTGCAGGCTGCTGCCCAGGGTGTCGCTGAAGATCATCTGGAAGAAGGAGTCGTTGCGGCCGGTGGATACCTTGACCACGTCCAGCGTGACCGTCTTGACGTGCTTGCCCGTCGCGACGGCGAGGAACCACTTGGGAATCGAGACGTCGACATGCTGGGTCCAGGCCAGGTCGGAGAAGCTGGCCTTGCCGATGCCCCCGCTGCTGACCAGGGTCAGGCCCCAGGAAAAGCTTTCGATGTCGATCCAGTCCTTGTGGTCCTTGTCGGTCGATTCACCGGGAATGCCGTCGATGTGCAGGAAATAGTCGTTGGCGGCCTGGGCGAGGCCCGCCGTGGCCAGACCGATGGCGAGCACTGCCACCCGCCAGGCCTGCTTGAAACCAGAAGCCATGTCGAATCTCCTTGCGCCCGGAATGAGCGCAGAGATGCTGGGCAAGAGCGGGGGTGCCCGCCATCCCCACGATGCAAAGGGTTTCCACAGAGTCGAGGAGGGAACGGGCGTCCTAGACTCGCCGCACAGGGACCTGTTCACATGACGGGAATCGGTGCGAGAGGGACTGCGCGGGTGTACGGCTAGGCGTCGCGCTGAAGCCCGGGTTGCATGCCCGGGCGATGCGCGCAACAACGCTGTGCGCCCGCGCAGCCCCTCTCCCGCAGGGTTGCCGCCCAACAGCCCGCGCGCGGCGTTGCGAAGCCTCGCTGGGGCCTACCCCAGCTTCGTTTCGCGCCTTGCTCGCGGGCTGTTGGGTGGCAACGCATCCGACTCCCGCCATGTGAGCAGGTCCCAACACCACGGAGGAGACACCGTGCAGCGGACCGACATCTCGGACCCGGCCTATTTCCACAAGGTCGTCGATTGCCAATGGGCCTGCCCGGCGCACACGCCGGTGCCCGAATACATCCGCCTCATCGCGCAGGGGCGGCATGACGAGGCGTATTGGGTCAACTGGGTCAGCAACGTGTTCCCAGGCGTGCTGGGTCGCACCTGCGACCGGCCCTGCGAGCCGGCTTGCCGACGCGGTCGCGTGGAGGAAAAACAGGCGGCCAAGCCCGAGCCCGTCGCCATCTGCCGATTGAAGCGCGTGGCGGCGGACAACAAGAGCGACGGGTTCCGCGCCATGATCCCCAAGCCCGCCGCGCGCAAGAACAAGCGCGTGGCCTGCGTCGGCGCTGGGCCGGCGTCGCTGGCGGTGGCGCGTGACCTGGCGCTGGAGGGTTATGCGGTCACCGTCTTCGACGGGGAAGCCAAGCCCGGCGGCTTCATCCGCACGCAGATCCCGCGCTTCAGGCTGCCGGAGCGCGTCATCGACGAGGAGTGCGGCTACATCCTCGGCCTGGGTGTCGAGTGGCGCGCCGGGCAACGCATCGAGTCGATGAAGGCATTGCTGGCCGAGGGCTGGGACGCCGTCTTCGTCGGCTGCGGCGCACCCCGCGGGCGCGACCTGCCCTTGCCAGGGCGCCAGGAGGCCACCGAGCAGATCCACATCGGCATCGATTGGCTGGCCAGCGTGTCGTTTGGCCATGTCACCAGCGTCGCGCCGCGTGTCATCGTGCTGGGCGGTGGCAATACGGCCATGGACTGCTGCCGCTCGGCACGGCGCCTGGGCGCCTCGTCGGTCACGGTGACCGTGCGCAGCGGCTATGCGCAGATGAAGGCCTCGCCCTGGGAGAAGGAGGACGCCGAGCATGAAGGCATCCCCATCCTCGATTTCCATGTGCCGCTGGCCTTCGAGCATGTCGGCGGCAAGTTGACCGGCATGCGCTTCAAGAAGGCGCAGACAGGCGAGGAGATCGTGCTGCCCTGCGACGAGGTGCTGATCGCCGTCGGCCAGGAGAACAGCTTCCCGTGGATCGAGCGCGACTCGGGCATCGCCTTCGACGAGCACGGGCTGCCGGTGCTGAACGCGCAGACCTTCCAGTCTTCGCTGCCCCATGTCTTCTTCGGCGGCGACGCGGCCTTCGGCCCGAAGAACATCATCACCGCCGTCGCTCACGGCCATGAGGCGGCCGTCAGCATCGACCGCCTGCTGCACGGCGAGCCGGTCACACAGCGCCCGCCGCCGCACGTCAACCTCGTGTCCCAGAAGATGGGTATTCACGAGTGGAGCTACGACAACGCGATCACCAACGACTTGCGCAGCAAGGTGCCCTGGACGGCTGCCAACATCGCGCTGGCCAGCATCAAGGTCGAGGTGGAGCTGGGCTTCGACGCCGCCACGGCCTTCAAGGAGGCCCAGCGCTGCCTGAACTGCGACGTGCAGACGGTGTTCGCGCCAAAGCTCTGCATCGAGTGCGACGCCTGCGTGGACATCTGCCCGATGGACTGCATCACCTTCACCGACAACGGCGATGACCTGCGCGAGCGGCTCAAGGCACCGGCGCTGAACCTGATGCAGGACGTCTATGTCGAGGGCGGTCTCAAGACTGGCCGCGTGATGGCCAAGGACGAGGACGTCTGCCTGCACTGCGGCCTGTGCGCCGAACGCTGTCCGACGGGAGCCTGGGACATGCAGAAGTTCCTGCTGGTCACCGCCAAGGCCGGCGCGGCCTGCCGTGACACCGCGACACGCAAGGAGGTGGTATGACGACGACCCCCACGCGCGCTTCGCGCACTGCCCCCCGAGGGGGCTCGGCCTCCCTAGGGGCGGCCCGTCGGGAGGCCGCATGAGCCGCATCGAAGCCGTCAACGACTTCGTCGTCAAGTTCGCCAACGTCAACGGCTCTGGCTCGGCTTCGGCCAACGAGTTGTTTGCGCGCGCCATCCTGCGCATGGGCGTGCCGGTCAGCCCGCGCAACATCTTCCCGAGCAATATCCAGGGCCTGCCGACCTGGTACGAGGTGCGCGTCTGCGAGGCCGGCTGGCTGGGCCGGCGCGGCGGCGTGGACCTGATGGTGGCCATGAACCCGCAGACCTGGGCCCAGGACCTGGCCGAGATCCAGCCTGGCGGCTATCTGTTCTACGACAGCACCAAGCCCATGCCGGCCAGCGCCTTCCGGCCCGACATCCACGTCATCGGCATGCCGGCCACGGCCATCTGCAACGCGACCTACGACGTGCCGCGCGAACGCACGCTGTTCAAGAACATCCTCGTGCTCGGCGCCTTGAGCGAGCTGATGGGCATCGAAGCCGCTGTCATCGAGAAGCTGTTTGCGGAGCAGTACAAGGGCAAGGAGAGGCTGCTGGACTCCAATGTGCGCGCCCTGCACGCGGGAGCTGAGTTCGCGCGCGACCATCTGTCGGTGCAACCTTTCGGGCTCAAGGTCAAGACGGCCGATGCGGTCGGCGACAAGATCTTCATTGAGGGCAATGCGGCGACAGCCCTGGGCTGCGTCTACGGCGGCGCCACCGTTTGCGCCTGGTACCCGATCACGCCGTCGTCCTCGGCCGCCGAAGCCTTCGAGAAATACGCAACCAAGTTCCGCACCGACCCCGAGACCGGCGAAAAGCGCTACGCCATCGTGCAGGCCGAAGATGAAATCGCCTCCATCGGCATCATCACCGGCGCCGGCTGGAACGGCGCGCGCGCCTTCACCTGCACGTCCGGCCCTGGCGTGTCGCTGATGACCGAGTTCCTCGGCCTGGCCTATTTCGCCGAGATCCCGTTTGTCGTCATCGACGTGCAACGCGGCGGCCCCAGCACCGGCATGCCCACGCGCACCCAGCAGGCCGACCTGCTCTCCAGCGCCTACGCCTCGCACGGCGACACCCAGCATGTGCTGCTGCTGCCCGAGGACCCGCGCGAGTGCTTCGAGTTCGCGGCCGATGCGCTGGACCTGGCCGAGCGCCTGCAGACGCCCGTCTTCTTGATGAGCGACCTGGACATCGGCATGAACCAGCGCTTGTGCGCGCCGCTCGAATGGAACGACGAGCGTCGCTACGACCGCGGCAAGGTCATGACGGCCGAGCAGCTGGACGCCGGCAAGGAGTTTGCGCGCTACAAGGACGTCGACGGCGACGGCATCCCCTGGCGCACCCTGCCCGGCACGCACGCCAGCAAGGGCGCCTACTTCACGCGCGGCACGACGAGGAACGAGCAGGCCCTCTACTCCGAGCGCGGTGACGACTACATCCGCAACGTCGAGCGCCTGCGCGCCAAGTTCGCCACCGCCGCGTTGCTGGCTCCTCAGCCGCTGGTGCGTTCCGCCGCGCAGAAGACCAGCGTCGGCGTTCTCTATTTCGGCTCCACTTCGCCAGCCATGGATGAGGCGCTGGTGACGCTGGCCGAGGCTGGCATCCATATCGACGCGATGAGGTTGCGTGCCTACCCCTTCCCGCCGTCGGTGGCCGAGTTCATCGCCGCGCATGGCGCCGTCTTCGTCGTCGAGCAGAACCGCGATGCGCAGATGCGCCGCATGCTGGTCAACGAGCTGGAGGTGGCGCCGGCTCACCTCACGCCGGTGCTGCACTACGACGGCACGCCGATCACGGCCCGCTTCATCATCGACGCGATCACGCGTCATGTGCATGCGCTGGCCACGGCGCCGAGGAGTGCCGCATGACCTATCTTGCGAAGCCCAAGCTGCACCATCCCAGCCTGACCAAGAACGCGGTCGGCTACACGCGCCGCGACTACGAAGGCAAGGTCTCGACGCTGTGCGCCGGCTGCGGCCACGACTCCATCTCCGGCGCCATCGTGCAGGCCTGCTGGCAGCTCGACATCGAGCCGCACCGCGTCGCCAAGCTCAGCGGCATCGGCTGCTCAAGCAAGACGCCCGACTACTTCCTCGGTGCCAGCCACGGCTTCAACACCGTGCATGGGCGCATGCCCAGCGTGCTGACCGGCGCCTACCTCGCCAACCGCGAGCTGCTGTATCTGGGCGTCTCCGGTGACGGCGACTCGGCCTCCATCGGCCTGGGCCAGTTCGCGCACGCCATGCGGCGCGGCGTGCGCATGGTCTACATCGTCGAGAACAATGGCGTCTATGGCCTCACCAAGGGCCAGTTCAGCGCCACGGCCGATAAAGGCTCGGTCGCCAAGAAGGGCGCAACCAACAACGACACCGCCATCGACCTCGCGGCCCTCGCGTTGCAGCTCGGCGCCACCTTCGTCGCGCGCAGCTTCTCGGGCGACAAGACCCAGCTCGTGCCCCTCATTGAAGGCGCCATGCGCCACGGCGGCGCGGCCTTCATCGACGTCATCAGCCCCTGCGTGGCCTTCAACAACCACGCCGGCTCGACGCGCAGTTATGACCATGTCCGCGACCACAACGAGGCGCTGAACCGCATCGACTTCATCGACCTGGCCGAAGAGCAGGTCGTCGAGCACTCGCCCGACGTCATTGACGTACCCCAGGCCGATGGCAGCACGCTGCGGTTGCGCAAGATGGCGCCCGACTACGACCCGACCGACCGCCTCAACGCCATGAGCGCGATGCAACTGCGCGCGGCGGCTGGCGAGATCGCCACCGGCCTGCTCTATGTCGACCCGGCGGCCAAGGATTGGCATGCGGCCCAGCGCACGGCGGCCGGCGCATTGAACAGTCTTGGTGAAAAAGCACTCTGCCCGGGCTCGGTCGCGTTGGCAAAGATCAATGCCGGGCTGAGATGATCCGGGGCCATGCGCCCACACCAACTGACCCTCCTCGCCGCGGTTCTCGTCCTAACCGCCTGCGCCAGCTCCAACCAGGACAAGGTCGCCAACGCCGCGACCACGCCGTTGTCCGACCTCAACGTCGTGCGCGCCGAGATTCCCGACGTACTCAAGGCGGCCGCTGCCGCGCCCTATGCAATGCCGGCCGATACGAGCTGCGGTGGCCTGGCCGCCGGCATCCGTGCGCTGGACGAAGTCCTCGGCCCCGATCTGGATGCGCCTCACACCAGTGGCAATCCCGGCCTGCTGGATCGGGGCGGAGATGCCGCCACCGGTGCGCTGCAGCGCACGGCCGAAGGCGTCATCCCTTTTCGCGGCTGGGTGCGCAAGCTCAGCGGCGCCGAGCGCTACGCGCATCAAGTCAGCGCGGCCATCACGGCCGGCGGCGTCAGGCGTGGCTATCTTCGTGGGCTTTCGGCCGCCAAGGCCTGCACGGCGAAGCCGGCTTGAGCGCCTAGCGCTCCATCTTCACGGGCGCCATGTCGCGGATGTAGAAGACGCCGTCCCATTGCGCACCCAGGCCAATGCCGGTGCCCAGAGGGATGCTGTAGCCGAACTCCATGCCGCGCGTCGGCAGGCCGATCTTGAGCTTCTTCGGCGCATTGAGGAAGGCGAAGCCGGCCGGATCACTGGCCAGGGCGGACTCGAGGCTGCGCGGATAGGCCGGCGGGATTGCCTGCACCTCGCCCGAGGCGAACTCCATGAAGCGCCCCTGCAGCGCGGTGGTGTTCAGCACGTAGTAGTCGCGGCCCAGCTTCTGGCCGAGGATGTCGCCGGCATAGCGATGGCTGTCGTCGAACTTCACGCCGCGCGCCACGTGGATGGTGTGGGCCCAGATGACGGCCTTGCGGCCCGGGTAGACGTGCTGCAGCTGCCACAGCACGTTGTCGGCCATCTCGTGGTCGCGCAAGTATTCGCCGTGCCAGAAGTTGGCCGCCTGGGCCTGCAATCCGGCCAGGCTGCGGCACAGCAACTCGTCGCCGCCGGGCTTGCACAGCGCGGCCTTCAGACGCGTGGCCACCGCGTCGAAGGTCTTCGCGTCGTTGCTTGATGGTGGCGTGCGGTCCATCTGCATCAGCTTGTCGGCGAGGCGTTCGAACACCGGCCAGTCGCTGGCATCGCCTTGCAGCCTGGCGCGCAGTCGTGGCGACAGCTCGCTGCGGCTTAGAGCCCCGCTGAGCTGGCTGTCGATGCCAGACAGCAGCATGGGCTTGGGACCGGCCTGCGCCTCGTCCAGATAGCGCAGCAGCGTGCGGCCGGCGTCGCTCTTGGAGTACATGTAGAAGACATTGCCCGGCGCCAGCGCATCGAGCTGCTCACCGCGCTGCATGGCCTGCTGCAGCAGCGCCACGTCGAAGACGCCGCTCTCCAGCAGCAGCACGTCGAAGCCTTTCTGCTCATGCAGATAGCGCACCAGCCGCGTCTTGAGCTCGAACTCCTGGCGGCCGCCATGCGTCTGCTCACCCAGGGCCACGACGCGGGCATGGCCGATGGCGTCGCCAAAGGCCTGCAGCTGCGCATCGGTCAGCTCTGCCGGTGAGTTCGCGGCCATGGGTTTCATCCGGGCGCGCACCCAGTCCATCGAGCCGTCTTCGGCCGCCCGGGCACTCGTCACCATCATCGTCAGCGCGGCCAGCGCCAGCCATTTCCTGCTCATCGCCACTCCTTCTGTGGCGGGCAGGATAGCCACTCGCAACTGGTATCTGGCTCCTCAGGACAGGCCCAAGCTGGGCTCCTGGTCGGCCTCGTCCACGGGCCGCGCTGGTATGGTCGCCAGCGCCAGCTCGGCGCTGTTCAGCGCCCCTTCGATGAAGCCCTGGTAGTCCGAATAGGCCTCGC
>NZ_JBFUMO010000269.1:0-7622 GCF_054049355.1 Roseateles sp. P5_E11
GGCCGACAGCGGCAGGCCGGCCATGTAGACGACGGCGCGGGCCACGTCCTCGACGTCCATGCGCGGCTCCACCGCCATGGTGCCGTTGGCCTGGGGCACGCCACGCGTCATCTTCTCGGTCATCTCGGTCGCGGCATTGCCGATGTCGATCTGGCCCGCCGCAATGTCGAAGGCGCGGCCGTCCAGGCTCAGGGACTTGGTCAGGCCGGTGATGGCGTGTTTGGTGGAGGTGTAGGGTGCCGAGAACGGCCGCGGCGCGTGGGCCGAGATGGAACCGTTGTTGATGATGCGGCCGCCGCGCGGCGATTGCGCCTTCATCAGCGCGAAGGCTGCGCGGGCGCAGAGGAAGCTGCCGGTCAGGTTGGTGTCGACGACTGCGCGCCATTGCGCCACCGTCAGCTCATCGATGGGCACGGCCGGCGCGGAGATGCCGGCGTTGTTGAACAGCAGGTCCAGCCGGCCGAAGCGCTCGCGCAGCGTCGCGAAGGCCGCGTCGACCTGGGCCTCGACACAGACATCGGTCTGCAGGGCCAGCGCATCCGGCAGCGTCTCGCGCAGAGCTGCCTCGCGGCGGCCCATCAGCGCCAGCGTCCAGCCTTCAGCCGCCAGTGCGCGGGCCACGGCCCGGCCGATGCCGGAGCCAGCCCCAGTGACGAGAGCAACCCTCATCAACGACCGCTCGGCGACACGAGGGTGCGCTGCACCCAACCGCTGAAGTTGGCGGCGTCGACCTTGACGAAGCCGTCCTTGACCTCGCCGGTGGCAACGAGTTCATCGCTGCGGTTCAGCGTGGCAACGACCTTGCTGTCGCGCGACGGGGCGGCGTAGGCCTTCACGTTGGAGATCTTGGCCACGAGCATCTGGCCCGCGGGAACGGGCGCGCCAGCCTGCGTGGAGGCGCCCGCATTCGCGTCGCCGGCGGCGCTGCCGGTGCGGATCAGGCTCTGCTGGTCGCGGATGCCCAGCACGATCTTGTTGTAGTTGTCGAGCAGGCTGGCAGCGATGAGCTTGCCTTCGGGCGTGCTGGTGTAGCCGCCCGCGGCGCCCAGCGCGCCGCCGCCGTAGCCCCAGCCGCCGATGGAGAAGTCGGTCTTGGTGGCCTTGCCTTCAGCGGCAGCGACTTGGATGCTGGAGCGCACGTCGGCGATCAGCAGGCTGGTGCTGGCCTCCTTGAATTTCAACCCGCCGGCGATGGCGCCAATGCCACCCARCCGGTTGCCCAGCAGGCCACCAATGGCGCCGCCGACACCGCCGGTGTTGCTGGCAGCCACCAGCACATTGGGCGTCATGACGAAGTCGGCCGCCTGCATCTGACCCTTGCCCACATTGGATTCCTGGCGCATCTCGCCGGCGGCGGCGAGGTTGCGCTCCTGCTGCAGGTTCTGCATGGCCACGCCGCGCTCGACGACGTCAAAGCAGCCCGACTGCTGCACCATCATGCGCAGCAGCGATGCGGGCGAGCCCAGGCCGTAGTGCGACAGGTGGTTCCAGCCGTGCTGGGGCTCGGCCACGGCCAGCACGCCGAGCTTCTTGGGGCACTTCTCGACATTGGAGCCCGCCTCCTGGGCCTGCGCGGCCATCGCGGCAAAAGCCAGAGAAGCCAGCACGGCCCTGCTGAGCGTCTTGTTGTTCATCGTGATCCTCGCTTCGTTATCGGGTGACAGGGATTGTGCCCAGCGGGCGGTTCGGCTGGCGTCCCCATTCCGCGGGAATAGGGTCGCCTGGATCAGGGGCGCAGCACGAGCCGGTGCACGGTCTCGCCGGGCAGGAAAGGCAGGGCCTCGCCGGCCAGCCAGGCGGCATGGTCGCCACGGTAGAAAGGCGACATCGGGTGGCCGCTCTGACCGCCCGGGATGACGAGGATGCCGCTCTCCTCGTGGCCGGGCGACACCACCATGCGCTCGCTCTGGCCATGGCCGTGGTTGTGCACGCGTGGCATGTGGCTGTCGCCGGCCATGCCCTGGGAGGCCTGGTCCAGCCAGTTGGAGAGCGCCGGCACGGCGACGCTCAGCGGGTGGCGCACGCTGGTGGGGTTGTCGGCACCCCAGGTGGCTGCGGCGAGGCTGCCGTATTTGCTCAGCAGCTCCTTGCGGCTGTCGAGCGCGGCGCGCTGCAGGAGCTCGGGCCAGGTCTTGAAGCTGCCTGGCAGGGTGTCAGGCCGCGCCGCCTGGATCAGCGCCCAGCCGGGCGTCTCGGGCACCAGTTTCAGGTCGGACAGCTTCGCGCCTTGCGCTTCCAGCAGGCCAGCCAGCGGGTCGAAGATGTTTTTCAGCGCCTGCAGCCGGAAGGAACGCACCAGCAGATAACCGACCGCGTCGGGTCGGGCCGCATCGGCGCCCTTCTCGACCTCGGCGCGATAGTCCGCCAGGCCGTTGTTGGCCACGAAGTCGGGCGTCAGCACCTGTTCCAGCAGCAGCTTGCGCCAGCGCTGATGGAAGAGCGCGCGGTGGTCGAGCTGGATGGCGTGCAGGCCGGCCTCGTCGAACTTGTCCTGGGCGCGCAGGCCATCGCGGATCTGCCGGGCGCGGGCGCCGAGATCCCAGCCACCGTTGCCGAGCAGCTTCATCGCCTCGCCACCGACCATGCGCGAATTGGCCGTCCACAGCCGCCCGTCAGCCGGGTCGACGATGCGCGGCTGCTCGGCCGCGCCGAGATAGCCCTGCCAGCGCGACCGGCCGTCGCTCCAGTCCTGCGGGCGGTCGATGTCTTCACCACCGACACGCTTGGGCATCGCACCGATGACGGTCCAGGCGATGCGCCCGCCGGCGTCGGCCACCAGCAGGTTCTGGGCGGGCATGCCGGCGCCCGCGGCCACTTGCACGGCCTCGTCGACATTGCTGGCCGTCTCCATATGCATCAGGCGCAGATTCATGCCCTGGMGGTCATGGGCCACCCAGCGCAGCGCGTAGGCCTGCCCGCTCGCTGCCTTTTGAGGCATGACGGGGCCCCATTCGCTTTCCAGCACGACATGGTCGACCGCGGCTTCGCCGGCGATCTCGATGCGCTCGACGGCACGTTGCAGCGGCTTCTCGGCGCCGCCGGCCAGGTAATGCGTGCCAGCGCCATTGAGCTTGAGCGCCACGACATCCGCCCAATCGGAGGTCGTGTTCGTGAAACCCCAGGCCACGTGGCCGTTGCTGCCGACGACCAACAGCGGCGCGCCGGGCAGGGTCACCCCGGCCACGTCATGGCTGCCGGTCGCGTCCTTCCACTTCATGCGCGCCTTGAACCAGGTGCCGGGCGAGCGCAGGCCCAGGTGCATGTCGTCGGCCAGGATGGCCCGCCCGCCCGCGCCATGCGCGGCCGCGACGGCGAAGTTATTGCTGCCGATGTCACGGGCGTCACGCAGGCTGCAGTCGCTGCAGGCCGTCTTGGCAGCGCGCAATGCGGCCGGCAGCGGCCCCGCTGGCAGGGGCACGGCAGTCACGCGGCTGTCGTCCATGGCGGCCTGCCAGTCGGCGCTGTGCTGGGTCAGGAAGGCATACCAGTCGTCCGGCACGGCCTCGCGCAGCAGGCCCGTGGCGACGTCGTCGCGGCCCTGGGCGCCCTGCAGGTCGAGGTACATGCCATAGGCGACGAGGACGGTGTCGGCCGCGACCCAGGGCTGGGGTTGCTGGCGCAGCAGCAGGTATTCGGGCGGGCGTGCGCCGAGGCCGGCCAGGCCAGCGTTGACGCCGCTCACATAGGCGTCCAGCAGCGCGCGCTCATCTGCGGCCAAGGCCGCGATGCCGGCTTCAGCACGGTGGCGGAAGCGATGCAGGCGGCGCGACTTGTCCAGCGGCAGCGCCTTCGCGCCCACCAGCGCGGACAGCTCGCCAGCCGCGTTGCGGCGCATCAGGTCCATCTGGAAGAAGCGCTCCTGAGCGTGTGCGAAGCCCAGGGCCCGGGCCACGTCCAGGCGGTTCTCGGCAGTGATGGTCAGGTAGCCGCGCGCGTCGCGCTGCAACTCGGCCGGCGCACTCAGGGCGGCGATGGCACGTTCACCGTCGAGCTGGGCCAGGCTGCCACGCAGGGTCAGCCACAGCGCCAGAGCGAGCAGCAGCACGAGGGCCAGCAGGGCAAGGAGGATGCGCTTGAGCCACCTCATCAGAATGTCCCCGGGTAGCCGCCGCCGTCGAGCAAGATGTTCTGGCCCGTCAGGTAGGCGGCTTGGGCGCTGCACAGCATGGCGCAGATGGCGCCGAACTCGGCGGCAGTGCCGAAGCGCTGCGCCGGAATGGCCGCGCGGCGCCTGGCCGCCAGTTCATCCGCGCCGACGCCCGCCTTGGCGGCGCCGGCGGCGAAGCCCTTCTTCAGTCGGTCGGTATCGAAGGCACCCGGCAGCAGGTTGTTGATCGTCACATTGGCGCCGGCGACCAGGCACACGGCTGCGGCCGGCAGCACGGGCCAACCCTGCTCGACCATCAGAATGGCTGCCAGGGCGCCGATGAAGCCGCAGATGGAACCGACCGACAGGTCGATGTGGCCCGCGACGATCACGAGCAGCATCCCGAGGGCCATGACCACGATGTAGCTGTTCTGGAGGAACAGGTTGGTCAGGTTCAACGGCTGCAGCAGCGTGCCGTCGGTGAGCACCTGGAAGAACCCCATGATGCAGACCAGCGACAGCAGCATGCCGTAGTCGCGCAGGTGCGATGCCAGGAAATTGCGCAGGGAAGAGGAAGACATGAGGATGGGTTTCAATGGGTGCCCAAGAGGGCGTGCATGACGGTTTCCTGGGTGGCGCCGGCAGCCGGCATTTCAGCCACCAGTTCGCCCTCGTTCATCATGTAAAGGCGGTCGCACAGGCCCAGCAGCTCGGGCAGCTCCGACGAAATCATCAGGATTGCCCGACCCTGGGCGGCCAGGCTCGCAATCAGGCTGTAGATCTCGAACTTGGCGCCGACGTCGATGCCGCGGGTGGGTTCGTCGAGGATGAGCAACTGGGGGTCGGTGAACAGCCACTTGGCCAGCACCACCTTCTGCTGGTTGCCGCCGGACAGGTCGCCGACGGCCTGCTGGACGTTGGCGCAGCGGGTGGCCAGCCGCTGCCGGAAGTCATTTGCCACCGTGCTCTCCTGCGCCTCGTCGATGACGCCGAAGCGAGAGACGCCTTCCAGCCGGCACAGGCTGGTGTTGCGGGCAATGCTTTCCTGCAGCACCAGCCCCAGGGCCTTGCGGTCCTCGGTGACATAGGCCAGCCCTGACTTGATGGCCCGCCGGACGGTCGAGACGTCGACCTGCTGCCCGTCCATCCAGGCGGAGCCGCGGATGCGGCGCCCCCAGGAGCGGCCGAACACGCTCATCGCGAGCTCGGTCCGGCCCGCGCCCATCAGGCCGGCGATGCCGACGATCTCGCCGCGGCGAACATTCAGATTGACGCCCTTGATGGCTTCGCGGCCCACGTGAAGCGGGTGCTCGACCCACCAGTCGCGCAGCTCGAACAGGACTTCACCTGGGTTGGACTGCCGCTTGGGATAGCGGTCCTGCATGTCCCGCCCGACCATGGCGCGAACAATGGCCGCCTCCGCTGGCGGCGCCTCCCTGCAGTCCATCGTGGTGATGGTCGAGCCATCGCGGAGCACCGTGACGGCGTCGGCCACTTCGGCGATCTCKTTGAGCTTGTGGGAGATCAGCACACAGCTGACGCCGCGGCCGCGCAGCCGTTTCAGCAATTCGAGCAGCGCGGCGCTGTCATCCTCGTTGAGGCTGGCTGTGGGCTCGTCAAGGATCAGCAGCTTCACGTCCTTCGCGAGCGCTTTGGCAATCTCCACGAGCTGCTGCTTGCCGACGCCGATGTCCCCCACCAGCGTATTCGGTGACTCCTGAAGCCCGACCTGGCGGAGCAGCTCGACGGCCTGCTCGTGCGTGCGCGTCCAGTCGATCACGCCGCGCCGGGCGCGCTCGTGCCCGAGGAAGAGGTTCTCGGCGATGGAGAGCTGCGGAATCAGCGCCAACTCCTGGTGGATGATGACGATGCCGAGCGCTTCGCTCTGGCGTATGCCGGAGAAGCGCTGCGGCTGGCCGCCGAACCGGATCTCGCCTTCGTAGTCCGGGTGCGGGTAGACACCCGAGAGGATCTTCATCAGCGTGGACTTGCCGGCGCCGTTCTCGCCAACCACGGCGTGAATCTGGCCATGCTGGACGGCCAGGTCGACATGCTTCAGGGCGACCACGCCATGGAACTTCTTGCCGATTCCGCGCATCTCCAGCAGCGCGCTCGGCTGATTGCCTGCGGTTTCCATTTCAGTTGCCCGTTGAGTACACAGCGGGACGAGCGCCGGGCCGCTCCCTAGCCGGCCCGCACTGGCGATGTTCTTGCGGCTCGACGCCGCAAGCATCGCCGTCCCCGCGGGGGCTGAGGCCGGACGCAAGGTGCCCGGTGGGCGGCTTGTGCCTGCCGAAGGGCTGCGGCTCATGCCRCAGCGCGGTCTGCAAGACCGACCAGACTTGCTCGCGTTCAGCGACGCGAGGTTGGGCGAGGGGCAGGTTCATTTCAGCTGGCTTTCCTTGTAGTAGCCGCTGTCCACGAGCACGGGCTTCCAGTTCGTGGCGTCGACTGCAACAGGCTTGAGCAGATAGGACGGCACGACCTTGGTGCCGTTGTTGTAGGTCTTGGTGTCGTTCACCTGCGGCGCGCGGCCGCTGAGCACCGCATCGACGAGGTCGGCCGTGACCTTGGCCAGCTGGCGGGTGTCCTTGAAGACGGTGGAAGCCTGGTCACCCCTCAGGATGGCCTTGACCGACGGCAAGTCGGCGTCCTGCCCGGTGATGACCGGCATGGGCTGGCTCGCGCTGCCGTAGCCGACGCCTTTCAAGGAAGAAATGATGCCGATCGACAGGATGTCCGCGGGGGACAGGACGGCATGCAGCTTCTCCTTGCCGTAGAAGGCCGACATCAGGTTGTCCATGCGCGCCTGGGCGGTGGCGGTGTCCCAGCGCAGGATGCCGACCTTCATCGCACCCAGCTGCTTGCTGCGCACGACGAGCTTGCCGCTGTCCAGGTAGGGCTTGAGCACGCTCATGGCGCCGTCGTAGAAGAAGCCCGAATTGTTGTCGTCGGGCGAGCCCGCGAACACCTCCAGGTTGAAGGGCCCCTTGCCCTGCTTCAGGCCGAGCCGGTTGACGATGGACTCGGCCTGCAGCACGCCGACCTGGAAGTTGTCGAAGGTGGTGTAGTAGTCGACGTTCTTGGATCCGCGGATCAGGCGGTCATAGGCGACGACCTTGACGCCCTTCTCGGCGGCCTTCTGCAGCACGCCGGACAGCGTGGACCCGTCGATGGAGGCGATGACCAGGGCCTTGACGCCCTTGGTGACCATGTTCTCGAGCTGGGCGAGTTGGTTGGGGATCTCGTCATCGGCATATTGCAGGTCGACCTGGTAGCCGAGCGCCTTGAAGCTCTTGACCATGTTGTCGCCGTCGGCGATCCAGCGCTGTGAGCCCTTGGTCGGCATCGAGATGCCAACGGTGCCCTTGCCCTGTGCCAGCAGCGGTGCGCAGGGTGCGAGCGTCAACAAAGCGCTCAGTGCGATAAAAGTGGTGCGACGCATGATGTCTCCGTGTGTGTTTGGGGGGCGGTCATTTGCTCAGCGAAAGATGCGCTGGGCGAGTGATAAGGGTTTCTCCAACGCCCAGCGAGG
>NZ_JBFUMO010000270.1:0-7559 GCF_054049355.1 Roseateles sp. P5_E11
GCCCGAGGCCGGTCGTTTCGAAGTCGACGACGGCGRTGGTTTCAGTCATCTTCGTCAAGACTTCTTCAGTGGATGCCTGGGCGGGTGTTTCAGGGCATTCATTGCCAGCTTGCGCTCGACGGCGGCATCCAGGTCCACGCCGCCATGGTCGGCAATCTGCACGAGGTACAGCAGCACGTCCGACAGCTCTTCGCCGAGATGGCGGCGCTGGTCGTCGCTCAGGCTCTGGGATTGCTCGGGAGTCAGCCACTGGAAGATTTCCAGCAGCTCGGCGGCCTCCACCGTCATGGCCATCGCGAGGTTCTTTGGCGTCTGGTAGGGCTGCCAGTCGCGATCGCTGGCGAACTGGCGCAGACGCTGCTGCAGGGTCGGAATGTCCATCAGGGGAGCGCGTGTGAGGGTCGTTGCATCGCCGAAAGTGTCCCGTGTATTCCTAAACAGTATTCAAGATTTCAAAGGTAGTGGTCGTAGTAGTGCACCGCCTGCGCTGTGGACAAGGGCAAAAAGTCCTTGCGGCACAAGCGCTTGGCAACCGCACAAGCCTGTGCGCCGCAGCCTGATGGAATGACCCGCGATTGGGTACAACTTTGCTGAAAGCCGTTGGCCTGTGGATATCTGCCCAGTTGTGCCAGAACCATCCACAGACTTGCCCAAGGCGGTACAGCCCCTGTGGATCGCGGCGCTTGCGCAGGCCTTCCCCAAGCCGTCGGCGTTGTTTCTTTACGCGGAATGAGGGGAAAAACGAACGACCGTTCTAAAAAGCTGCGGCTAGAGTTGCGCTCCCGAATTGAATGCACTGCGATGTTGCGGTGTCGCCTAGGAGACAACAATGAAACCCTTCCTCACCCGGATCGCCGCCGCCTCGGTGGCGCTGTTGGGCAGCCTGCTGGTGGCGGGCTGCGGAGGCGGTGGCGCCTCGGCGGACACGACGCCCAAGTTCACTCCCACCAGTGTGGTGTCCTTCGGTGACAGCCTGAGCGACCAGGGCACCTACAAGGTCGGTACTGTTGCCGCCCTGGGCGGTGGCCAGTACACCGTCAATGGCGTTGGCCCGCATTGGGTGGAACGCATTGCCACGCTTTACGGCCTGCCCAAGCCCTGCCCGGCCCAGCAAGGCCTGGATGGGCTCGCTTCCCAGGGGTTCAGCGTGCCCGTCAAGAACAACGCGGGTTGTTTCGCCTACGGTCAGGGTGGCGCGCGAGTGACCAACCCGGTCGGCCCGGGCAACAAGCTGTTGGGTGGTTCCAACGCCGTGCTGGGCCAGCTCACGGTGCCCGTCGTCACGCAGATGCAGAACCACCTGACGGCAGTCGGTGGCAGCTTCAAGGGCACCGAGCTCGTCTTCGTCTATGCCGGTGGCAATGATGTGTTCATCAACCTGGCCACCGTGCAGGCCACCATCGCCGCTGGCGGTGACCCGACGGCCGCTGCCACCAAGGGCGTGACCGAGATGGGCAAGGCCGGTGCGGAACTGGCCGGCTACGTCAAGGCGCTGGTGGTGGGCAAGGGTGCCAAGAACGTCGTGGTCATCAACCTGCCCGACGTGAGCCTGACACCTTTCGCCAAGAGCCTGCCCGCAGCCACGCAGGGCCTGATCCTGCAGATGGTCAATACCTTCAACGACCAACTCAAGACCGGCCTGGCCGGCGCTGACGTGGGTTGGGTTGATGCCGCCCAAGGGGTGCGTGACCAGATTGCCGATCCTGCGAAGTTCAGCCTGAGCAATGTCACCACGCCGGCCTGTGATCTGAGCGCGGCCAAGAACCCCTTGGGTTCGTCGCTGGTCTGCAGCGCCAACAACGTCATCAGCGGCGATGTCAGTCACTACCTGTTCGCCGACTCCGTCCACCCCACCCCGTTCGGGAATCAATTGCTGTCGCAGGTGGTGTCCCTGGAACTGGCTCGCAAAGGCTGGCTCTGAGTCCGCGTGACCCTTCAGGAGAACTTCATGAACATCAAATCCCTGCTCGCAGTCACCCTGCTCTCCGCCACCGGCCTCGTTCACGCGCAATCGGCCGGCAGCATCGTCGTCTATGGCGGTGCCGCACAGATCAACCCGCATGTCGACAGCGGTGATCTGACCGCGCCCAGCCTGGCGGGCACCAAGGTCGACGTGAAGAAGGCCAGCTCCTTCGTCGGCGGCGTGACTTACTACTGGACCGACAACATCAGCATCGATCTGCCGATCGCGCTGCCGTTCAAGCACGACGTCGTTGGTGCTGGCGCCATCGAAGGTTCGGGCAAGCTCGGCACGGTCAAGTCCCTGCCGATGACGCTGCTGGCCCAGTACCGCTTCGGCGACGCCAACAGCAGCTTCCGTCCCTTTGTCGGCGCGGGCGTCACCTATGGCTACTTCTTCAAGCCACGCGCCACGGCCGCACTGTCCGGCCTCACCGGTGGCTCGCCCGCCAGCCCGACGACGCTGTCCATGAAGAGCCGCTTCGGCACGACCATGGAACTCGGTGGTGCCTTCAACATCACCAAGGACTGGTCCGCCAGTCTGGCAGTCACCAAGACCTTCATCAAGACGACCGGCAGCCTGTCCACGGGCCAGACCATCGAGACGACGCTGGACCCGGTGTCGGTCAAGTTCGGCATCGGTTATCGCTTCTGATCCGGCTTCGGTCGATCACCCAGAAGGGAGCCTGCGGGCTCCCTTTGTCGTTCTGGCATGTCAGGTTTGTCGATCATGGTCGACTCATGCCCCATGAAGCTGACTGCCCTGCTCCTCGCCATGGCCACGCCTCTCGCCGGCGCCCAAAGCTGTCCTGCTACAACCGTGCAAAGCGGCGCGACGGTGCCGCGCATCGTCGAGCTCTACACATCCGAAGGCTGCTCCTCCTGCCCGCCGGCGGACCGCTGGCTGAGCGGCCTCAAGGGCCAGCCCGGCGTCATCGCGGCAGCCTTTCATGTTGACTACTGGAACGGCCTGGGCTGGCCGGATCGGTTTTCCAGCCCGGCCTTCACCGAGCGCCAGAAACAAGGYGTGGGCGTTAATGGCTCACGCTATGCGTACACACCGCAAATCGTCATCAATGGGCGGGATTGGCGCAGCGCTTCATTGCCCGCGGCGAGTGCCGAGCCGGCTCGTGTACGGTTGGGCTGGAGCCGCAGCGCGAGCGGCGAACTGAAGCTCAGTGCGGAGGCCTTGCCTGGCGCGCCCGCGCACGTCCAGCTCTGGTGGGCTCGCGTCGAGGACGGCCACCAAAGCCGCGTGCGCGCCGGCGAGAACCGCGGCGAGACGCTCAACCACGACAGTGTCGTGCGGGAATACGGGAAGCTGCCGGTCTGGGAGGGCCAGGGCCCGGCGCAGTGGGCCGTGCCGGTGAAGGCCGCCGAACCTGGCCACGCCAGCCGCTGGCTCGCGGTAGCCGTGGATGTGCGCGATGGCCGCACCTTGCAGGCCGTCGAGATCGGTTGCTGAAAACGGGGAGTCCTCCGACACGAGGGAACCCCGCAGGCGATCAGACTTGGCCATCCCCGCTGAATCCCGCAAGGCCATGCGAATCCACCCTCTTGCCATGCTGGCTGCCGGCGTTGCCGCGCTGAGCGCTTGCGGCAGGTCGGCCGACAGCCCCGCGGCAGCACCGGCGCCAGCATCGGCGGCTTCGGCATCCGTGGCGTCCAGCCCCTGGGTCGGCCGATGGCACGGCCCCGAAGGCACCTATCTGGAGATCACCGGCGGGCCGGGGACCTACAGCGTCACGGTGCAGAACCTGGATGGTCCACGCAGCTTCGACGCCAAGGCCGGCACCGACACGCTCGTATTCACGCGTGATGGCGTGCTCGAAACCATCCGCGCCGGCAGCGGCCCCGAGACGGGCATGAAATGGCTGGCCGACAAGCACGACTGCCTGATCGTGAAGAGCGGCGAAGGCTATTGCCGCGGCTGATCAGGCGATGCCGACGACCTTGTGCATCTGCACCGACAGCCGCCACTGCGGATGGGCCATGCAGTAGGCCACGGCCGCCTTGGTGTGCTCGCGCTGCAGCACCGAATCCATGGGCTGCAGGAAGAAGTTCTGGAAGTCCAGATTCGCAAACCGCTCCGGTTGGGCCAGCGGTTGCGGATAGACAAGCTTCAACTCGTGGCCCGAGGTCAGCACCAGCGGCGCATCGGCCTTGGGGCTGACGCAGATCCAGTCCAGCCCCGGCGGCGCGGGTTGCGTGCCATTGGTCTCGACAGCGACCTCGAAGCCGCGGGCGTGCAGGGCGTCGATGAGCGGCGTGTCCAACTGCAGCAGCGGCTCGCCGCCGGTACAGACGACGTAGGGACGACCACCGCCGGGCCATGCTTTGGCAATCGCATCGGCCAGCGCATCGGCAGTCACGAATTTGCCGCCGCCCTCGCCATCCGTGCCCACGAAATCCGTGTCGCAGAAAGTGCAGACCGCCGTCGCGCGATCCTGCTCGCGGCCGGTCCAGAGGTTGCAGCCGGCAAAGCGGCAGAACACGGCCGCGCGGCCGGCCTGGGCGCCTTCGCCCTGCAGCGTGAAGAACAGCTCTTTGACCGAATACGTCATACGGGGATCAATTCTTCGGAGTCAGCCCGGCTGACGATGGCACCCGAGCCGCGCGTCTCGTACAGATCCACGCGGTCGATCTGCGGCAGTACCGCGCCGCCCTCACGCAGCACCCAGGCTGCAATCGAGGCCACGTCACCGTCGGGCAGATTGGCAATCTCAAACAGCGGGTGATGGTCCAACCGTTTGAAGATGGGGTTGAACAGCGACTTCACGTCACCGAAGTCCACCGTCCAGCCCATCACCTGGTCCAGCGGCGCAGCCAGGTGCAGCCGCAGCGTGAAGGTGTGGCCATGGATGCCGGCCAGCGGATGGCCAACGGGCGCGTGCTTCATGCGAACGGCGCTGTCCAGCGTCATCTCCTTCCAGATGCGGTAGCTGTTGCCGTTGAAGTTGGCGCCGCTGGAGCCGGTCTCGTAGACGGTCACCCAGCTCAGCTCCGGCAGTTCGGGCTTCAGCCTGTCCCACAGCCAGGCCGAGATGTTCTCGCTGGTCGGGTTCTGCAGCCCCGCGATGTCGTTCAGGCAGCGGTAGTTCAGCGCGAAATGCAGTGGCGCCCAGACCTCGTCGAGGTGGTCGTAGTCGATGGACAGATCGCGCTCGCCGAGGTCCGCATTGGCATGCAGGATGACCTCGAAGCCATGGCCATGCATGCGGCCGCACTGGTGGCCAGCCGGTACATTCGGCAGCTGGTGGGCGGCCTGGAAGCGGTAGCGCCGCCAGACATGCGCATGGCCGGCGCCGTCCAGGTCCACGCCGCTGTGTTGGGTGCTTTGCACGCCCACCTGCACGATGCCGGGCACGTCCAGCCGCTGGCGCACCCAGCGCGCGAGGTTCTCGTCGGTGGGCTCGGCCAGGTGGTCGTTCAGCAAGGCATGATCCAGCGGCGCCACGGTCTCAGTCATGCGCGCACGCAGCGCCTCGACCTCACCCCCCGGAAAAGCAGGCCAGCCCGCGGGCAGTGCCGTGCGGACGGTGGCGAAATAGCTGTGGCCATGCAGGCCATGGCTGCGATGGGAGGCGGGCAGGGCGGGAATGCGGCAGGCCGACTCGAAGCCGGCCGAGGCACAGTGCAACACGGAAACTGACATGCCGCGATTGTCGCGCCCACCCCCAAAACCCTGCTTGACTTGAAGTGGGCTTGAGCTTTTAGTCTTCCCCGCCATGAATCTTGCTGACCCCATCGACGCGCCGGCCGGCGCGTCCGAAAAACTCTTTGCCCCTGGCCGCAGCGCCGCCTGCATCGGCGCCATCGCGCTGATCTCCATGCTGGCCTTCGAGTCCATCGCCGTCGCCACCGCGATGCCGGCCGTGGCCGAGGCACTGCAGGGCCTGCCCTATTACGCCCTGGCCTTCGGCGCGACGCTGGCCACCTCGGTGCTGGGCATGACGGCGGCCGGCCAGCTCTGCGACAAGCGCGGCCCCTATCGCGCCGCGCTGGCAGGCCTCGCCGCCTTCCTGGTTGGCCTGCTGCTGGCGGGTTTTGCGCCATCCATGCCCGTGCTGGTGCTCGGCCGCGCGCTGCAGGGCCTGGGCAGCGGCGTGCTGGGCGTCACGCTGTATGTCGGCGTCGGCCAGGTCGTGCCGCAGCAACTCCACCCCAAGATGTTCGCCATGTTTGCGGGAGCCTGGGTCGTGCCCGGCCTGGTCGGGCCGGCGCTGGCGTCCTTCCTCGTGCAGTTCATCGGCTGGCGATCCGTCTTCCTGGTCGTCGCGGCGGCCGTGCCCGTGGCGGCGTTGATGATCCTGCCGGCCCTCAAGCGGGTGGGCTCGGGCACCGGTGACGAGCTGCGCTGGGGCGCGATGCGCTGGGCCCTGCTGGCCAGTGCGGGCGCGCTGACGCTGCACAGCGCCAGCCAGCAGAGCGGCGCCAGCTCGGCCCTGCTGTTCGCGGCCGGCCTGGTGGCCGCCGGCATCGCCGCCCGGCTGCTGCTGCCCGCCGGCACGCTGAGGGCGGCGCGTGGCCTGCCGACGGTCATCCTGCTGCGCGGCCTCATCGCCGCGACCTTTGCCAGCGCCGAGGCCTTCCTGCCGTTGATGCTGACCCAGCACTTCGGCTGGAGCCTGACCCAGGCCGGCATTGCGTTGAGCGCCGGCGCGGTCACCTGGAGCATCGGCAGCGCCTTGCAGGCTCGCGTGCAGCGGCCCGAATCGAGGCGCCTGTTGCTGCCGGGCGGTTTCACATTGACGGCGCTGGCGCTGACCCTCGTCATCGCGCCGCTGCTGTTCGCCCTGCCCTCTGCGCTGGTCTTTGTGGGCTGGACGCTCGTCGGCCTGGGCATCGGCCTGTCCTTCCCCATCCTGTCGGTGCTGCTGCTCAAGCTGTCGCCGCCGGAGCAGCAAGGCAGCAACACCTCGGCGCTGCAACTCTGTGATGCGCTGACCAGCAGCGCCGCGCTGGCCCTGGCCGGCCTGCTGTTCGACCCCGTCACGCGCCAGGTCTTGCCGGTCCTGCTGCTGGCGCTGGGGCTCGTCACCGTCGCTGCCTTGATCAGCCCCCGAGCCCAACCCAACAACCACTGAAAACGCTTTCTGCCGGTGGCACACTGCGCCGTCTTCCGCGGGAGAGGTGCATGGGTTTCGTGACGACGCGCAGCTTGGCCAGGGACTACGACGTCATCGTCGTCGGCTCGGGTGCCGGTGGCGGCCAGACGGCCTACACGCTGGCGCTGGAGGGCGTGAAGGTGCTGATGCTGGAGGCCGGCCGCAACTACGACTTCCGCACCGAGACGCCGATGTTCCAGACCAACGCCGACGCGCCGCTGCGCGGTGCCGGCACGCCGGACAAGCCCTTCGGCTTCTACGACGCGACGGTGGACGGCGGCTGGCAGGTGCCCGGCGAGCCCTACACGCAAGCTTCCACTGACCCCCAGCAGCGCTTCGACTGGTGGCGCTCACGCATGTTGGGCGGCCGCACCAACCACTGGGGCCGCATCTCGCTGAGAAACGGCCCCTACGACTTCAAGCCCCACAGCCGTGATGGCCTGGGATTTGACTGGCCGATCGGATACGACGATCTGGCGCCCTACTACGACA
>NZ_JBFUMO010000271.1:0-7558 GCF_054049355.1 Roseateles sp. P5_E11
GAGTAGGCCCAGAACACCGCTCGAAGAGCGTCCTCAGGAGCCCTCCTCCTGGCGCCGGTTTTGTCCGCGATCTGGGCGCGGTCGCAAAACTCATCGAGAGAAAGTCGAGCTGAATCAGTAGCTTGCATGCGGCGGGACGATGCTGGCACGGGAACTTTCGACCACCATCATTCCCGTTGGCGCGCCTACGGTCCATCCATAGGATGTGTGACAACGGCCATCCAGGCGCCGCCAAGGAGAACCTGCAGTGAACAACGGCAGCCAAGATCAACTCGCTCACGAGATCGAGCAAGTCCTGCGTGAGCAGCATGGTGAAGTCTTGGGTGGCGCAGCGCTGTATCGGACGCTGGGATTCCGGACGTCAGCTGCGATGCGCCAGGCCAAGGCACGTGGGAAGTTGCCCGTGCCGGTCTTTCCCATCGCGCACCGTCGCGGGCGCTTCGCGCTCACGCACGAAGTTGCTCGCTGGCTGGCGAGCTGCAGGATGAACAGCTTCTGTCAGGCCGACAACGCTGAGCCGGCACGAGCCTAGTTCCGCATCAAGCCGTCGAGTCGGACGCGATCCGTGCCCGACGGCCTTCGATCAACCTATCAAGGAGGTGACCACCTGAACCCATAGCAATTTGCCGCCCAGAAGCGACAAAGCCCGGGGGTGCAACCCTGGGCTTTGTGCCTGACCCGAAGGCCAGCGAGATTGGACATCTACGCAGCCAGTATGGGCCGCATACCTTGAGGCGTCAAGCCTTGAGGTAGCTGGGCGAACTCATCCCTTCCATTTGAAAGGACCGCCCATGCGGATAGCCATCTGGCCATCGCAGGCGTCGACACGCCTGTCCGATTCGTTTCTTTCCGCGCTCGCTCGTCTCGCGGCTGGCGCTGATCGCCTTGGGGGTGCGCCATGAACGCCCCCGTCCGTCGGCTCATCAAGCCGACCACGCCCCGGACCGTCCACCTTCTGAACCTGAAGGGCGTGTTGCTCTCTCCGGTCCAGGCCGAGGCCACCACCGAAAGCGCCTTTGTGCAGGTCGCGGCGCTATGCCCCGCGACCCGGTGCATCGCGTCTCAGCCCGAGTCCCTTGAGCTGCCCGGGCAGACCTACACGCCTGACTACCGCGTTGAGACCCTCGACGGCCGGACATCGGTCTGGGAGGTCAAGCTCGAAGCCAAGGTGCCCAAGTACCGGGCGCTGTTCAACCTGGCCGCGCGGCATCTGGCCGAGCGCGGCGAGCAGTTCTTCCTCATCTCGGAGAAGTCACTGCGGCGGCGAGACCAGCACCACGCCGTGCGCCTGGTGCTGCGCTACGCCAAGGGGCACTTTGAACCCGCTGACCTCGCGCGGGTCACCCAGCACCTGCGGGCTCACCCATCTGGCGCTTCGATACAGCAGCTTGCGACCGAGCTGCATGTTTCGCGCGAGCTGCTGTTCCACCTGATCGCTACGCGTGTCATCACGTTCGCTGGCGGCCTCAGCACTGCATCGAACAGCCGCCTCATCCACACCGACTATCTGGAGAACAACGATGCCCTTTTCCTTGCACGTTGGCTTGGCGTTTCGCCGTGGCGCACGGACGTTTGAACTGATCCGCGAGCTGGCTGACGGCAACTGGAGCTATGAAGACAGCCACACCCGCCGTCCGGGCACCATGCCCAAGCACAAGCTGCTGAAGTCGATCTGGGCCGGCGACATCGTTCTGATGGGGCACGACAGCGCGCTCGCGCCGAAAGAAGACAAGACCGCTGTGCTGCCGCTTGTGGCCTACGACAACCTCAAGGGCGTGCACCTGGAAAGGTTCAAGCGCAAGATGGCCTACGTCGTGGCGATTCATCAGGCGCATCTCAGCCGTGGCATGCGCCGGCCCATCGAGCGATTGATCGCGAAGGTCGCGCAGCGAATCAACGACGCCAAGGCGCCGTCCAGCAGCGCGGTGATGGGATGGCTGCGCGCCTATGAGTCGTCGCAGCATGCGCCGCAGTCATTGGTCGACGGCAACGCGCATCGCGTCCGCACCAGCAAGCTCACGCCGGAGATGGATCGGCTCGTCTCCGAGTCGCTTCGCAAGTACTACCTGACGCGGGATCGCTACTCGCTGCGCCACACCCTCGCCATGATCCACGCGCAGGCGAAGTCGTTGGCGGCACAGGGCAGGCTGGCCGCCGCGGAATCCCGGATCAGCCTCAGCACGTTGTCGCGACGGGTCAGTGCGATGGATCAGTACCGCGTCATCGAGGCACGGGAGGGTGCGGCGCGTGCTCGCATGGTGACGCGGACCGCGATGGATGGCACGGTTGCGAGATACCCCTTGGACGTCGTGGAAGTCGACCATACGCCGCTGAACTGGGTGGTGATCTGCGATCGCACCGGCCTGCCGCTGGGGCGGCCGCTGCTTACCGTGATGATCGACGCCTACTCGGGCTACCTGCTCGGCTTCTACGTCAGCTTTTACGGCGCCGGCCTCAGCAGCGTCAGCGGCGTCCTGAGGTGTGCACTCAGCTTCAAGGCGGACATGGTCGCCGGCCTGAACCTGGAGCACGACTGGATCGCGGAGGGCATCCCCGACACGGTGAAGCTCGACAACGGGTTGGAGTTCCACTCGCCTGTCTTTCAGCGCATGGGCTGGGAACTGGGCAGCAGCTTCACGTACTGCCGCGTTCGCACACCCTGGCTCAAGCCCCATGTCGAACGCTTCTTCGCGTCGCTCGACACGTTGACCTTGACCCGTGGTCGCGTGCACAAGCGGGTGGCCAACATCGTCAACATCGACCCGAACAAAGATGCTGCAATCATGTTCACGGCGTTCGTTCAGGGCTTGGTGAGGTATGCGGTCGACTTCCACCCGTTCCAAGTCAACGAACGCAAGCTCGCTCGGCCCTATGACCTGATGCAGGACGGTCTGCTGAGTGTTCCGCCGGCGCGCTTTCCCCACGACATGGAGCGCCTGCGCATGGTGTCGGCGCTGTCCAAGCAGTTGATGGTCCACCAGGGCGGCGTTGATCTTCACGGGCTGCCATTCGGTGGTGCCGAAATGCTGCCGATGCGCCAAGCCCACGGCAAGAAGTTCAGGACGTGGGTGAAATGGGACCCGGACGACATGTCCCAACTCTGGGTGCAGGACCCGCGCAGTCAGCAATGGGTGACCAGCCCGTGCCGGTTGGGCGAATACGCGAACGGGCTTAGCTGGAACCAGCATCTGCTGATTCAGAAGTTCGCCCGCGAGGAGCTCAAGAGCAAGGGCGCCTATGAATACCTCGAACGCGCGCGCCTCCAGTTGCACTACCACTGGCAGGAGTCCGTGAGCTGGAAGACCAGCGCCGACCAAAAGCTGGCCGCGCGCTTCTGCGGTGCTACTTCTGCCCGCGTGCTGGGCGCAACCACCGCGGCCGCACCACCCACCGCGGCCCTAATCAAACCGCCCGCCGAGCCGATTAGCAAGCAGCAGGTCAAGGCTTTCTCGTTCGTCGAATCCGACGAATTTCAGACTATCGACTTCTAAACACCATGAGCGACTTCGACATTCTTGATTCCGGCGACGCTGCCGACGAAGAGGCTCGGCAGATCGCCGAGCGCCGCATGTTCATGTACTCGACGCAGGCGCTGTTGGCCGCCGACGAGGTGGACCGGAAATACGTGCTGTTTCCCGATCTGCATGGGGTCCTGGCGGCCCTGGATCGGGCCTACCAGTTGTCTCTGCGGACCACCCGGCCGCAGGGCATCGTCGTGTCCGGCCCACCGGGCTCGTCCAAGACCAGCATCTCCGAGTATTTCCGCAAAAGTCTGCCCACGGCAACGGACATCATCGAAGGCTACGGTGCGCTCAGCATTCGGCTTCGAGCGAACCCCTGCGCCGGCGGCATCGTGTCACTGCTGCTGAGGGCGGTGCAACATCCCTTCACTGCGGTGCGCAAAGGCCGCTTTGACAGCATGCGTGACATCGCCTTCGATGCTCTGCGGCAGCAGGGAACTCGCATGATCTTCGTCGACCACGCTCATGTGCTCGAGAAGTCGATCCGCAAGTCCAAGGCTGAAAAGCAGGGCGAGACGCCGGCCTCGGAAGTGCTTCGCGACCTCATGGACGAGACGGGCATCGCACTGGTCTTTCTCGCCAGCAACAGCTTCGGAGGCCTGGAGAACGTGGATGAATCGTTGGCGGACCGCGTATCGGTGCGGCTCAACCTCAGACACTTCGACGACGATGAGGCCTGGGCCAAGTTCCTGGCCGAGATCGGCAACCGCACGCGTTGCATCGATTTCAAGCTCCTGGCGGACAGAGCGTTCGTCAAGCTCACGCACAAGGCCGTGCTTGGCAACCGGCGCCGCACGAAGCTGCTGCTCACCGAGGCCGTGCTCGTGGCCATCGACGCCAAGGCACAAGCCGTCGACCGCAGTCATTTCGAGATCGCCTTCCAGCGCGTCAGCGGCTCCTCGAGCCAGGTGGTGAACCCGTATGCCGCCGCGTGACCAATGCCGGCTCGCTATCGCCGTCGCGCCGATGCCGGGTGAGTCGGCCATGAGCCATGTCCTGCGCGCCTTCCAGGCCAACGGTGTTCAGTACGAGGAAGGCATGAGGTGGATGGGTCTCGATCGGCGGCAGGCGCTGAACGATGTCGACGTCTCGGTCTTGGCATGGGCGCTCCATGCCGACGCCGACGACGTGCGCCATCGGATGACCTTGCTCGAGTGGCGCGGTGGCGGCCGGTGGGTGCATCTCGCCGGCCAGCGGCTGTGTCGATGGGTCGCGCCCACGTCCATGTTGGCGAAGGTGTGTCCGGCGTGCCTCCGCGAGACGGGCTTCGCGCGGATAGCCTGGCTGACGAGGGCGGTACCGGCCTGCCGGCGGCACGGCTACAGCCTGGTGCAGGAATGCGCCAGCTGCGGCCGGGCCATCCGGTGGGCGAGGCCAGCCCTGCGCATCTGCGGGTGTGGACGATTCTTCAAGCTCGCCGGGGAGGCCGCGACACTCGAGCCCGAACTGGCCCCATGGCTTGACTGGGCCGAGGCCGTCCTGCAGGGCGACGATACGGCACCGCATGCCATGCGCAGGCTGCCACCGCTGCTACAAGACATGACGCTCGACGGCGCCTACCGTCTGATCGAAGCGTTCGGCCTGTTGGAGTCGCCAGGTGATCCTGTCCGCAACGTGCGGCACAGCTCAGCGAGCCTGACCCAGGTAGGTGGTGTACTCGTGCGGGGCTTGCGGCGGCTCACCGAGCTGGGGCGTTTCGAAGCCGTCGCGCCCCAAGCGTTCGATGTTGTCCATCTCCCGGTTCTCGCCGAGATCGCGGACGAGCCAGCCGCCGAGACGGACGGCCAGAGGGCAGCTTGGCTGCTGGACATCCATCGTGCTTCGCGGCCGCCCGGAGTTCGCCGCGTCGGCGCGCGGCCTCGCCGACAGATGCCGTTGTTCGTATGAAGGGCACGCCGTGCATCCTGAAGTTCGGTGTGCCTAGGCCGTTCCAGTTCGAGGCGCCCAGTTCTTGGTTGTCGCGGCTCGCGCTTGCACAGGGGCTGTCGTCAATCGACGAGTTGCTGCGGTTCTTGAGCTTGCCCACGGAGGTTGACTTGGACTGGTACCTGAGCGGGCCGGCACTGCAAGACCTTCTGCGGAGATGCAATCTGCCCGCTCATTCCTTCGCCATCGCTGACCGGTTGATGTCTAGCGTCTTGGCTTCCGGGATGGGCGCCAAGCAGTTTCTGCTGGCGGGGAGGAAGGGCATTGCCCGATTCCGCTATTGCCCTCGCTGCATGTCCGAGCGCCGGGTGGGCTATCTCGACATCCATTGGCGGTTCAAGGTGTGGCTATGGTGCCCTATCCATAACGGCCTGCTGCTGGACGCGTGCGCCGACTGCGAGACCATGCTGGAGCACCCCTGTCTCATCGAGGGGACCAGGGCCGCTCGGGCGGGCCATGCCTCGCTTGCACGCTGCCTGCGCTGCTGCACAGCGCTAGACGCCGACGAACTGCAGTCGCTCGCGGAGGAAGCTATGAAGTCGTTGAGCAGCGTGGAGCGGCTGTGGCTAATCAACGGTCGAGCACTGCTGTCAGCGTTGGTTCACCGGAGCTACCAATTTCGACGCCAACAGCACAAGCTGGAAGGGCTCGTGGCGATGTATGCCTCGGGCGTGTTGCCGATGGCGGGCCTTCAGGATGCGCTTGATCAGAAGCTGCGGGCTTCGCGGTTGGCTCGCCTGTCCACGCAGAAAGATGGGCTTGCCGAGCTCGGCAAGCAGGCGGATCTTCAATCCGTACCCAGCGGCAGCGCGCAGGTTTGACGCACAGCCCAAGAGAGTCGTATCAACTAGACTGGATCGGACAGGAGTCCATCATGAACATCGAAGCCATTGCCTACCTTTGCCTCGGGTTTGGTCTGCCTGCGTTGATGGCTGCCATCGTCGTGGCAATGGCGTTGCACGGCACAAGGCACTTGGACGCAACCCTCAGACAGGTCGGCGTTCACAAATAGGAATTGGTCGACGCCGGGAAAGTCACGATGAGCTTCGAACTCCGTGAGGAGTCTCGGTCCGAGTCGAGCAGAGGAGGGCGGGCCAGCGGTTCCTGCTGCAAGTCCGCAAAGTATTTGGCTGGGCCCTATGGCGCGCCTGTCTCAGCAACTTGGCCGTCGGACGCCGCAATCTCTAGCCGCCGCCGGCGCTCGATGCTTCTGCGGACCACCGTCACTTCTCTGCAAGCTCCGCGGATAGCGCCGACCACCGGCGCGAAGTAGCGCCGCAAGGTATCCAGAAAGATCTGCTTGTGATTGAGCCGACGCATGATTTCAGGCGAATGAGCTTGCTGAGCAGGATATGCCGAAGAAGGCGCTGCGTCACGCGGTGCTGCCAACTCTCTGTCCCACGTCCATCACTGTCGCCTAGATCAGGATCACCCGTGTCCCCTTGGTTACTTCTTCGGCCGAAATCGTCTTCGGGAGCGTGATCATGAAGACCATCGTTGGCGACTCCATGCGCCTCATGTGTACAGCTTCGATCGCTTGAATCACGGTCTCGGTCACTTGCCCATCTGGGCGGACAAGGTGGACCGGAGCGCCCTTTCCAAAGACAAGATCCGTCGTTGTCGGCAGTCCCGGCGCGAGGACTCGACCGCGTCCTGAAATCTGGAAGCTGTCCTCCACGATAAGCAACAGGCGTTCATTGGCGGTGTCGGCTTGCATCGTGTCTAGGCAGGAAGTCGAGCCATCAGCATCCAGGCGAGTGCTGACGTCAGCTTTGCCAAAACTTCCACCACGGCTTCGGCGTATCCGGGCTACGAAGGGCTTGAAGCCTTTGCGCCGCTTCCACGAGCAGAAGCGGGCGCATGGGTCTTCGCTGATCAAGCCACGAGGGGCGACGGTCATCCGGCTCGTCGGGGCTCGGAAAATAGAACGCCGCTCCGACGCCAGCGGCAAGTCGTCGGCCAACGTCCATGGCATGCACCGACTCTGGCCACGGCGGGACTTGGCCGTTGAAAAGGCGCGAGTCGTTTCCCTTGGTGATGCACGCAAGGAAGTGCTCCTTGTACTGCGAGCCCTCCAGGGTGATGGCAGACAAGCGGATGAACCAGCCCTC
>NZ_JBFUMO010000272.1:0-7495 GCF_054049355.1 Roseateles sp. P5_E11
CTCAGTGAACCGGGGTAGCCCTGGTCGCCATCGGGCGAATGCAGGGCCAGGCGCAGGTGGTGCGTACCGTGGTCGACGACCGTCCAGCTGCGGCGGTCGAAGCCATCCGGACCGCCGTGCAGCTGGTTCTCGCCCTCGTTGGCGACGAGCCGATGCGCGCGCCCGTCCAGCGTGATGGCGGCGCCGCCGATGCGGTTGGCATAGCGGCCGACGATGGCGCCAAAGAAGCCGGGCTCGCGCAGGTGATCGGCCGGCATCGCGTGCCCGAGCACGACCTCACGCCGACTGCCATCCGGCATGGGCGCGAGGCAGGACAGCCAGCACGCACCGAAATCGCTGACCTGGATCTGCAGGCCGCCAGCCGTGCCGAGCGTGAAGACCGCGGGATCGGCTGCTGAACCCTGGGTGCTCATCGAGGCAGGTAGTCGAAGCGGGTGAAGTCAGCCGTTCGGGCGCGGCCGCTGGTGTCGAAGGCCAGCATGCCGATGAAGGCGCCGGTGAAGGAGGCATGCTCGGCGCGGCCGCCTTCGTCGGAGATGACGCTGGCGTCCAGCACCGGCCCCACGGGCTGCCAGCCCTGGCCCCAGTCGGCGAGGAACTGCAGATGCGGGCCGTCGATGTCGGCAGCGAGTTGCACGGGGCCCTCGGCGGGCAAAGGCACGGGTTCGCCGAGGGGGAACTGCAACCGGTTGTCCGGCCAATCGCCGGGGCAGGACAGGATGCTCAGCACGCGGCCCAGCCCGTCCGCCCAGGTGATGAGGAGGGCGTGGAACTTGTGGCGGTTGTAGTAATGGGTCAGGCCCGCGGCCTGTTGGTAGGTGTCGGGAGAAAAAGCCGCCACCGTCGTCTCGGCGCGCAAGCCGGCATCCTCCTGGCGCCGCGCCACCAGGCTTTGCTCAAACCAGCTGCCCACCGACTCGCGCCCGGTCAGCCGCAGTGCGCCGCCGGTGAGCGTGAACAGCCGGTCAGGCTCGGGCGTGCGCAGCCACTGGAATTCCTGCGGCAGGCGCGGGCAGTTGACGAAGCTGCGCCGCACGGCTTCGCGCGGCAGCGGCTGCGCATCAGTGGGCGCAGCCACCTCGACGGCCGGCACCATGCCGCCGTCGGCGAGGTAGAGCCAGTCGTCCTCACCCCAGACGCAACGTTGGATGGCCGTCTCGCGGCCGCGCGGCGAGCGCCGCGTGCCCGGCAGCGGCCGGCCGCAGAGGTGGGCGAGGTAGACGCTGCCGTCGGCCAACTGCACGACCTGGCCGTGGCCGGCGCGCTGCAGCGGCGCGTCGGGTGCGTCCTTGCTGCTGACGACGTGCCGCTGGGAGTGGGTCTCGTAGGGGCCATGCAGCGCGCGCGAACGCGCCAGCGTCACCGCGTGGCCGTAGCCGGTGCCGCCCTCGGCCGTCATCAGGTAGTACCAGCCCTGGCGCTTGAAGAGGTGCGGCCCTTCGACCAGGCCCAGCGGCGTGCCGCGGTAGATGTTGGTAACCGACCCGACGAGCTGGCGGCGTTCGGCGTCCCATTCCTGCAGCAGGATGCCGGCGAATGCGGAGGCCTTGGGCTGGCCGCCGATGGAGCCGGTGCGGTGGTCCCACAGCATGTTCAGGAACCACTTGCGGCCATCTTCATCGTGGAAGAGAGAGGGATCGAAGCCCGACGAGTTCACGTAGACCGGGTCGCTCCAGGGGCCCTCGATGCTGGGCGCCGTGACGATGTAGTTGTGCGCATCCTTGAAGTTACCCTCGAAGCGCTTCACATCGGTGTAGACCAGCCAGAACAGGCCGTCCGCGTAGGACAGGCAGGGCGCCCAGATGCCGCAGGAGTCCGGGTTGCCGCGCATGTCGAGCTGGCTCTTGCGGTTCAGCGGGCGCGTCACCAGCGTCCAATTGACGAGGTCGCGCGAATGGTGAATCTGCACGCCGGGGTACCACTCGAAGGTGGAGGTTGCGATGTAGAAGTCATCGCCGACGCGGCAGAAGGAGGGGTCCGGATTGAAGCCGGGCAGCACGGGGTTGTGGATCATGAATCGTGGCCTGCTGGACGTGGGCAGTGCGGGCGGCTTCGAAAAGGTTACGCTACCATAAATAGGCTGAAGCGCGCCTTTATGGAATTCATCATGGCGGCGTGCATCAGGCAGAAGTGGGCTGAGATACCAGGGAAAATCCCGATCAGCCCCCGCGATCATCTTTGTGCTTTAAAACTGATTGCGTAAACATCAATGGCCAAAGAGCGTCCCGTGCCAGGACGCCGGGCGTGGAGACTAGCGGTGATTCGTCGTGTTTTGAAAATCCTCGCGGGGCTGCTGGTCGCGGCTGGTGTTTGCGTGCCCGCCCTGGCTTGCGACGCACCCGTGTCGGTCTGCGCGCGCGACCCCGGTCGCGCGCTGGCACTGGTGAAGGCGGGCCAGGCGGCTGGCGTTGTTGTCGATGCTGCGGCCGATCCGGCGCTCCAGCATGCGAGCCGCAACTTCGCGGCGGACCTGGAGCGCGTGTCGGGCAAGCCGGCAGCGCTGCTGAACCGTATCGCCGACGCGCGCGGCGAAATCGTGGTCATCGGCGAGCTGGGGCGCAGCCCCATGCTGGACGATCTCGTCGCCCGCCGCAAGCTCAAGCTCGACGGGCTCAAGGGCCGCTGGGAGGCCTACCGCCAGGTGGTCGTCGAGCAGCCCTGGCCGGGCATCGCCCGTGCCCTCGTCATCGTCGGTTCGGACCGCCGCGGCGCGGTCTTCGGCACCTACGACCTGTCGGCCCGCATGGGCGTCAGTCCCTGGGCCTGGTGGGCGGACGTGCCGGTGGAAAAGAAGACCGATGTCTTCGTCACCGCGGGCGCCCGTGACGACCAGCCCCAGGTCAAGTACCGCGGCATCTTCATCAACGACGAGGCGCCGGCGCTGAGCACCTGGGCGCAGGCCAGGTTCGGCGGCGCCAACTCGGCCTTCTATGCCCATGTCTTCGAGCTGATCCTGCGCCTGCGCGGCAACTACCTGTGGCCGGCCATGTGGGCGCCGCGCGCCTTCAATGCCGACGACCCGAGGAACATGGTGCTGGCCGACGAGATGGGCGTCGTCATGGGCACCTCCCACCACGAGCCGATGTCGCGGGCTCATGACGAATGGGCGCGCTCCAAGGGCGGCGCCTGGGACTACGCGAAGAACCCCGAGCAGCTGCGCGAGTTCTGGCGCGGCGGCATCCAGCGCACGATGGGCCGGCCCGGCGGCAAGGCCTTCGACACCCTCGTCACCGTGGGCATGCGCGGCGACGGCGACGAGCCGATGAGCGAGGGCACGGCCACCGCATTGCTCGAAAGCGTCGTGCGCGACCAGCGCAAGATCATTGCCGACGTGACCGGCCAGCCGGCCGAGAAGACGCCGCAGATGTGGGCCCTCTACAAGGAGGTGCAGGACTACTACGACAAGGGTATGCAGGTGCCCGACGACGTGCTGCTGCTGTTTGCCGACGACAACTGGGGCCAGATCCGCCGCCTGCCGGTGAAAGACCTCGACCGCAAGGGCGGCTACGGCGTGTACTACCACTTCGACTACGTGGGCGGGCCGCGCAACTACAAGTGGCTCAATACCAACCAGATCGAGAAGACCTGGCAGCAGATGAACCTGGCCCACGAGCGCGGAGCGGACGCGCTGTGGATCGTCAACGTCGGCGACATCAAGCCGATGGAGTTCCCGATCAGCTTCTTCCTCGACATGGCCTGGTCGCCCGCGCGCATGACGCCGGCGGCGTTGTCGGCCTACCCGCGCGACTGGGCGGCGCGGACCTTCGGCGGCGCTCAAGCCGCGGAGATCGGTGAGCTGGTCACTCGCTACAGCCAGTATGCGGCACGGCGCAAGCCTGAGCTCGTCGATGCGGGCAGCTTCCGTCTCGGCAACGCCTCGCCCGATGCGCTGGATGGCGGCGACTTCGGCCGCCGCGTCGCCGAATGGGAGGTGCTGGAAGCGCGCGTGGCGAAGGTCAAGGCGGGGCTGAAGGCCGACCAGCTCGACGCCTACTTCCAGCTGATCGAGCACCCCGTGCTGGCGATGGCCAACCTCTACCGGCTGCACTATGCGGCGGCATGGAACCGCAAGCTGGCTGCGGCGGGTGACGCACGCGCCAATGTCTTTGCCGACCGCGCCGAGGCCGCTTTCCAGCGCGACCAGGCCATCGCCGACCAGTACCACGCCCTCGCGAACGGCAAATGGGCCGGCATGATGCTGCAGACCCATATCGGCTACACGAGCTGGCAGCAGCCGGACAAGAACAGCATGCCGGCGGTGAAGCGCGTGGCGGGCAGCGCCGATCCGGCCGAAGTTCAACGCCAGCTGGAGCGCGCCACGGCAGAACCGTCGAACGCGATCACGCTGGAGGCGATTCGGTTCAGCCGCGCCATCAACGGCCAGGGCCTGACCTGGACGGTCATCCCCAACCTCGGCCACGGCCTGGGCGCTGTGACGGCCTTGCCGCAAGGCCACGCGCCGACAACGCTGGCCGATGGCGTGCGGCTGGAGTACGACGTCGACACGTCGCATGCCGGCGACACGCTGCTCAGCCTGCACATGGTGCCGACGCTGGACACGCGCAATGCGGGCGGCATCCGCCTGGCCGTGGCCGTCGACGAGTTGCCGGCGCAGGAGCTCAAGCTGAACCTGGTGCCGACTGCAGGCCCCGAGCTGAGCCGCGGCGAGAAGGACTGGGCGCAGGCCGTCAAGGACAACGGCTTTGTGCTCAGCGCACGCTTCGCCAGCCTGCAGCCCGGCCGCCATGTCATCAAGGTCTGGCGCCTCGATGACAACGCGGTGCTGCAAAAGCTGGTGCTGGCACCGCTGGCCTCGGTCACCCTCCCGCCGCGTGGCGCGGCACATACCGGCAACTACCGCAACCTGCTGCGCGAGATCCGCCCCAGCGTGACCGAGGCCGACATCGACGCCAGGCTGGCCGGCTACTGGCAGTCGCTGTTCGAGGGCGACGCCGAACACCGTGTCGTCTACGCCGCGCCCGCCACACCTGACGGCCCGGCCGCCTATGTGCTGGACGTCAACAACGCCGATGTGCGCAGCGAGGGCATGTCCTACGGGATGATGATTGCCGTGCAGATGGGCCGCAAGGCGGAGTTCGACGCGCTGTGGAACTGGGCCGCAACCCACATGCGCTACCGCACGGGCCCGCGCGCCGGCTACTTTCGCTGGCAATGCCGGCCCAAGGGCTGCGACAAGGACACCGTGCCCGCGTCCGACGGCGAGGAGTACTTCGCCACGGCGCTGCTGATGGCGGCCGCCCGCTGGGGCAATGGCCAGGGCCTGTACGACTACAACGCCCAGGCCCAGGCCTTGCTCAGCACCATGCTGCACAAGGAGCAGATGAACGGCGGCATCGTCGACGGCGTGCGCTCGATGTTCTCGCCCGAGCGCGGCCAGGTCGTCTTCGTGCCTATCGGCAAGGCGGCCGACTTCAGCGACCCGTCCTACCACCTGCCCGCCTTCTACGAGATCTGGGCCCGCCGCGCCGCCAAACCCGAGGACCGCGAGCGCTGGGCCGAGATCGCCGGGATCAGCCGCGCCTACTTCTCCGTGGCGGCCCATCCGAAGACCGGCCTGACGCCCGACTACGCCGAATTCGACGGCCGCCCGCGCGTGCATGAAGGCCATGAGGACTTCCGCTACGACGCCTTCCGCACGGCGGTGAACTGGAGTGTCGACCAGGCCTGGTGGGACAAGAACCCGGACGCCGCGGGCTTGAGCCGCAAGCTGCTGGGCTTCTTTGCTTCACAAGGCAAGTACGGCAAGCCCTATCCGCATCTCTACACGGTGGACGGCAAGCCCTTGAATGACGAGGCCGCCACGGGCCTGATGGCCAGCAATGCCGTCGCAGCCCTGCTCGTCGACAAGCCGCTGGGTGCGCGCTTCGTCAACGATCTCTGGGCGCTGGAGCCGCCCGCCGGCCAATGGCGTTACTACGACGGCCTGCTGCAGTTCATGGCGCTGCTGCATGTCACGGGGCGCTTCAAGGCTTGGTGAGCGCGTCGGCCCCTTGCCTATGATGCCCACCGTGCGCGCTGTGGTGCGCCGGACCCAAGGGATGCCATGAAAAACAAGACGCAAAGCCGGGCGCTGTCAGCCGCCCTGCTGCTGGCTCTGGCCGTTAGCCAGGCTTTCGCCCAAACGCCCCCCGCTCCGCCGGCCTCCGGCGCCTCGGCGCCCGCTGGCGCAACGCGCCCGACGGCGCCCGACGTGACCGAGCCCAAGCCCTTCGACAAGGTCATCACGGCCGAGGCCAAGACGCAGGAGGGCCTGTTCCGCGTCCACAACCTCAAGAACAAGCTCTATTTCGAGATCCCCAAGGCCTTGCTGGAGCAGCCGCTGCTGATGGTGGCCAACGCCACCGCCGTGCCCGCGGGCCAGGATCATGTGGGGCGCACACTCAACCAGGACGTGCTGCGCTTCGTGCTCAAGCAAAACCGCGTGATGCTGCAGCTCGTGTCGCACGATGCGGTGAGCGCGCCGGGCAGCCCGATCGCGGACGCCGTGCGCCTGTCCCAGCGGGATGCCATCCTGGCGGTGTTTCCGGTGGAGGMTTTCGGCAAGGACGGCGCGCCGGTGATTGAGGTCACGCGGCTGTTCAACTCCGAAGTGGGCGATTTCAGCGCCCGTGCCATGGTGCGCGGCGGCGTGGACAGCAGCCGCAGCTACGTGGAGCAGACCAAGGCCTTCCCCGGCAGCGTGCGGGTGGACGCGGTGCATACCTACACCGTCATGCCGACGCCCATGCCCACGATACCGGGCCTGCCCGTGCTGCCGCAGATGCAGGCGGCGCGCAGCGTGTCGCTCAACCTGGCCTACAGCATCGTGCAACTGCCCCAGCAGCCCATGATGCCGCGCCTGCTGGACGACCGCGTGGGCTTCTTCAGCGTCAGCCGCACCGACTTCGGCGCCGGCGCGCACGAGGTCCGGCGCGAGCGCCTGATCACCCGTTGGAGGCTGGAGAAGAAGGACCCCGGCGCCGCGGTGAGCGAGCCGGTCAAGCCCATCGTCTGGTACATCGACAGGGCCACGCCCACCTCGCTGGTGCCCTATGTGAAGAAGGGCGTCGAGGCCTGGAACGAGGCCTTCGAGGCCGCGGGCTTCAAGAACGCCGTGCAGGCGCGGCCATTCCCCACGCCCGAGGAAGACCCGGAGTTCGACCCCGAGGACGTGCGCTACAGCGTCATCCGCTGGGTGCCGTCGCCCACCGCCAATGCCTACGGCCCGCACCTGGCTGACCCGCGCAGCGGCGAGATCCTGAACGCCAACATCGTGATGTTCCACAACATCGTCCAGCTGCAGCGCGACTGGTACGTCACGCAGGTGGGCCCGCTGGACCCGCGCGCCCGCAAGCTGCCGCTGCCGGATGACCTCATGGGCGACCTGGTGGCTTTCGTCGTCACGCACGAGGTGGGGCATTCGCTGGGCTTCCCGCACAACATGAAGGCCAGCTCCCTGTACCCGGTGGACAAGCTGCGCGACCCCCAGTGGCTC
>NZ_JBFUMO010000273.1:0-7491 GCF_054049355.1 Roseateles sp. P5_E11
GGTAGAGACGCCATCCAACGATATCGCTCGAGTGGCCACCACTGACGCAGAACCGATTTCAGCCAACGAGGAGTCGCAACTTTGCGCCTACAGCGCCTACAAATAGTCCCGTCTGAGCGACTGGGGGCGCCGGCACCTCGAAGACAGACTGGCGTTCAGGCGTTTCTCTAGAGCTGCAGCGCCGGGCGGCTACCAAGCGCCCCCGCAGAGCCGCCAGTGAGGGACATCCGCCCTTGGCCGCAAGCTGGGATATCCGGCAACGAATGGCGAGACTTCAGGTGCGTCGGGCTGAGACGTGCGGGTTCGAAGCAAGGACTTCTTCGAAGATTGAGCGATCACGGTCAAGAGCACTGCAGCGCGACCAACCTTCAAGCAGCAAGGAATAGAAATCCAGACCGCCCCTTGCATCTCCCTCCAGCTGACGGCAACCGCCGCGAGCCGTATTCCTCGCTACCCCTTCGGCCGCGTCGCCACCCACAAGCCCAGCAGGCACAACACCATGCCGCCCACCGCTAGCAGTTGGTCGCCGCGTCGCGCGGTTGATCGAGCTGGTGCAGGCCGCCGCGCACGTGCCCAAGGCGCGCCGCGCGACCAAGCCGACCTATGGTTCCAAGCAGCGCCGGCTGGAAGGCAAGGCCAAGCGCAGCGACATCAAGGCCGGGCGGCGCAGCAAGGACTACTGAAGCGGGGACTTCATGCCCAGCTGGTCGAACAGGAAGGCGTAGATGTCCGCCATCTGGTTCACGCGGATGGACAGCGAGCTGCCCATGCCATGGCCGGCGTGGGCGTTGATGCTCAGCAGCACCGGCCGGCCGGAGCCGGTTGCCGCCTGCAGGCGCGCAACCATCTTGCGCGAGTGCATCGGGTTGACGCGCCCGTCCGTCTCGCCGGTGGCCATGAAGATGGCCGGGTACTTCGCACCGTCCTGCACGTGGTGATAGGGCGAGTAGGCGTACAGCGCCTGGAATTGCTCCGGGTTCTTCACCGTGCCGAATTCGGTGACGTTGAAGGCGCCGTTCGGGTCCAGTTCCACGCGCAGCATGTCGTAGATGCCCACCGTCGAGACGACGGCGCGGAACAGCTCCGGGTGCTGGGTGAAGACCGCCCCCATCAGCAGCCCGCCGTTGCTGCCGCCTATCGCCGCCATGCGTTCCTTTGAGGTGTAGCCCTTGTCGACCAGGTATTGGGCCGAGGCGGCGAAGTCGTCAAAAACGTTCTGCTTGTTCGTCAACGCGCCCTGGGTATGCCAGGTCTCGCCGAACTCACCGCCGCCGCGCAGGTTGGCGATGACGTAGACGCCGCCGGCGTCCAGCCACAGCCTTGTCGCCGCGCCCAGGAAGCGCGGCACCAGGCTGACGTTGTAGCCACCATAGCCGGTGAACAGCAACGGTGCGCTGCCATCGAGCTTGAGGCCCTTCCTGCGCACGATGTTGAGCGGGACGCGCGTGCCATCCTTGCTTGTTGCGAACTCGCGCACGACCTCCACGTCGCCGAAGGACACCGGGCTGGTCTGGCGCAGCGCCGTGGGTCGGCTCCTGCCGCTGTCGGCATCGATGCGCATGAACTGCGGCGGCTCGAGATAGGTTTTCACCGCGACGAGCAGGCTGCCGTCGTCCATCACGGCCATCTCGTCCACGGTCGCCACCTCGGGCAGCTGCAGCTGGCCGCGAGGCTTACCGTCCAGGCCGTAGATGGCCACGCGCGACGGCCCGCCGACGATCTCACGCAGGTAGATGGCGTTCCTGGTGAGGGTGATGTTGCCTGCGCCGAACTCGCCGCCGGGCTCCAGCGCGGCATCGGACTCGGGCACGATGGTCTGCGCCTTGGCTAACGTCAGGTCGTCCAGCGCCAGCTTGAGCAGCTTGCCGCGCGGCGCGTCCTGGCGGGAGATGAGATAGAGCCCGTTCGGTCCCAGGGCTGCGGCGACGACCTTGTCCTCGAAGCGTGTGACCTGGCGGATGCGGCCGTCCCTGGCGATCAGGTAGTGGGCGAACTCGCCGCCGTCGCCATTGGCGACCGAGGCGATGACGCCAGGCGCGCCGGGCCGGGCGTCCAGTGCGATTTCGGCGACGCGCGGGAAGTCCTTGCCCAGCACATAGACGTCCTTTGCCGGATCGTCGCCGACGCGGTGGTAGTAGATCTGCTGGTAGAAGTGCTGGCGCTCGGCCGGTTCCTTGGCGCCGGGGTAGCGCGTGTACCAGAAGCCGGAGCCATCCTCGCGCCAGGCCAGGCTGCCGCCGCCGGTGGGGTATTGCACGTTGAGAATGACCTTGTCGACATCCTTGCCCGTGGCCACGTCGACGATGTGCAGCGAGCCGTCCTCGCTGCCGTTCTCCGACATCGACACCGCCACCAGCTTGCCCGTGGGCGACGGCACATACCAGTCGATGGCCGTCGTGCCCTTGGGGTTGAGGGTGTTCGGGTCCAGCACGATGCGGGCCTTGGCGGGGTCGGCGTCCTGGCCCAGCACGGCCAGCATGGGCTGCTGCCTGGGCGGCTGGTTGTACAGCGCGAACAGCTGGCCCGGCGTGGCGTGCAGGTCGTAATAGGCGCTGGAGCTGGCCGTGGCCTGCTTCATCAGCCAGTCGAACATCGGCTGGCGCGCCGGCAGCTTGCCGAAATAGGCGCGCGTGCGCTTGTCTTGCGCAGCGCTCCACTGCTTCACCTTGGGGTCGCTGGCTTTCTCCAGCCAGCGGTAGGGGTCCCTGACGCTGACGTCGCCGTAGCGGTCGGTGACCGGCTTCACCGGCGTCGGCGGCGCGCCCGGGTCGGCGGCATGGGCCAGCAGCGCGGCACCCGCGAGGGCAAAAGCGCCGCACAGGCGCGTCAGAGCGAATTGCCAGGCCATCTGTTCTCCCCGTGAAGAGCGCGCCAGCGTAACGCCCTTGCCGAGTGGTGGGGAATGGCTGGTTGTTACGCGGTGCGAGCGCGGCGGCTGAACAGCATGGGCAACGCGAGCAGATACAGCACCGCGGCGATCACCCAGACGCAGCCAGGCCAGGCGCCCTGCGTCGCCGCAAAGCCGGCCGTGACCACCAGCGGCCCGCCGATGCCGATCAGGCTGGTCAGGCTGGCCAGCGTGCCCTGCAACCCGCCCTGGCGCTGCTCGTCCACCTGCCGCGCCAGCATGGCCTGCAGCGCCGGCAGGGCCAGCCCGCCGATGGCGAACAGCGGCAGCAGCGCAAACGGCATCCAGCCCGCCACCGCCACACCCATGCCGACAAAGCCCAGGCCGTCGGCCGCCATGCCGGCCAGCAGCGCGCGCTTCTCGCCGAGCCTGGCCACCATCGGCCCGGTGACAAAGGCCTGCGAGATGGCATGCAGGCCGCCATAGCAGGCCAGCGACAGGCCCGCCACCCAGGCAGTCCAGCCGTAGCGGTCCTGGCCGTACAGGATCCACAGCGCCGCCGGCACCTGCGACACCAGCGCGACGACGGCAAAGACCCCCACCAGCGGCAGCAAGGGCCGCTTGCCCTCCAGGCGATGCAGTGCCGAGAAGGCGTTGAACTTGCTGGCGTCCAGCCGGGCCGTGCGGTTCAGGTTGGATTCGGGCAGGGCGAACCAGGCCATCCCCAGGTTCAAGGCATTCATGACGGCCGCGGCGACGAAGGGCGCTCGCAGCGACCACTCGCCCAGGGCACCACCGATCAGCGGCCCGACGACAAAGCCCAGGCCCATGGCCGCGCCCATCTGGCCATAGCGCCTGGCGCGGTCGGCCTCGGGCGTCACATCGGTGATGTAGGCCGTGCCCACGGCCATGCTGGCGCCGGTGATGCCGGACAGCACCCGCCCGACGTAGAGCCAGGCCAGGTTGGGCGCCAACGCCATCAGCACATAGTCCGCCGCGGCCCCGGCCAGCGAGGCCAGCAACACCGGCCGGCGGCCGAAACGGTCGCTCAGCGCACCCAGCACCGGGGAAAACAGGAACTGCATCGCCGCGTAGACGGCCAGCAGGGCGCCGTAGTGGTGGGTCGTGGCCTCGGCGCCGGCCAGCTCGCGCAGCAGGCCGGGCAGGATGGGGAACACCAGGCTCATGCCCACGGCGTCCAGCAGCAGCGTCATCAGGATGACGGTCAAGGCTCGATTCACGTCGGTCTCTCTATCGTTGATAGGGAACATTCTGCCGCAGCTTCTCTATCATTGCTAGAGATGAATGCCACCGAACGTTCCAGTCGACTCAACCGTGACGACGTGCTGCGCGCCGCCCTTGACCTGCTCAACGAGGTCGGCATCGACGCGCTGAGCACCCGCAAGCTGGCCGAGCGCCTGGGCGTGCAGTCGCCGACGCTGTACTGGCACTTCAAGAGCAAGGCGGCGCTGCTGGACGCGATGTCCGAGGCCGTCGTGCTGGAGAACCACGCCCAGGCGGAGCCAACTCTCGGCCAGCACTGGCAGGACTGGCTGATGGCCAACGGCCACAGCTTTCGCCGCGCGCTGCTGGCCTACCGCGACGGCGCGCGCCTGCATGCCGGCACACGGCCGAGCCCCTTGCACTTCGATTCCATCGAGGCCCGCCTGCGCCTGCTGTGCGATGCCGGCTTCGAGCCGGGGCAGGCCACCCGGCTGATGATGTCGGTGGGGCGCTTCGTCGTCGGCTGGGTGCTGGAGGAGCAGTCCGCGCAAGCGCCCGATGCGCCGCCCTCGTCGATGCTGAGCGGGCCCGACGCGGTGCAATACCCGCTGCTGGCCGCCGGCTGGGCGCAGACGCTGGGMGGCGACCCCGACACGATGTTCGACCGCGCCTTGCGCCTGCTGATCGACGGCGCACAGGCGCAGCTGAAGGGCTAGCGCCGGCGGTCGAACGCCATGCGCGCCGATGCTACGGCGGGGTAGTGCCGTTCGGCCCAGCGGTCCACCACCACCAGCGCCTCACTCAGGGACCGGCCCAGTTCGGTCAACTGGTAGTCGACGTGCGGCGGCACGGTCTGATGGTCGGTGCGCTGTACTAGGCCGTGGCGCTCCAGTTCGCGCAACGTCTGCGTCAGCATCTTCTGCGAGATGCCGCCCACCTGGCGCAGCAGCTCGTTGTTGCGCAGCGGCTGCCGGGCCAGCAGCGGCACGATCAGCAGCGCCCATTTGCTGCCCACCACCTCCAGTGCGGCACGCGAGGGGCAGCTGGCGCTGAGCACATTGCCGGTTGAGGTGTCGGCCATCGTCTGGATTTCCCTGGTTACCAAAAGGTGCGTACTTCCGATTCTGTGCCTGGCCTCCCACAGTGAGCCCATTGCAACTTGGAGAGACCCCATGGCTTGGTTTCTGTTGGTAAGTGCCGGTCTGGTCGAGATCGCCATGGCCGCGGCGTTGAAGGCGTCCGACGGCTGGCGCCGGCCGCTGCCAGGCGCAGCCGGCGTGCTCGCCGCGCTGCTGTCCATCGTGCTGCTGACGCAGTCGCTCAAAAGCCTGCCGACCGGCACGGCCTATGCGGTCTGGACCGGCATCGGCGCCGTTGGCGTGGCGCTGCTGGGCGTCTGGGTGCACGGCGACAGCGCCTCGCCCGCACGGCTGGGCTGCATGGCCCTCATCGTGGCCGGCATCGCCGGCCTGCGCTGGCTGGAGGGCTGAAGATGAGCCGGCTGCTGCACATCCAGGGCTCGCCCAATCCGGCCTCCACATCACGCGAGATCGCCGAAGCCTTCGTCGCCCGCTACCGCGCCGTCCGTGCCGACGCCCAGGTCGAGGTGGCCGATGTCTGGCAACTCGCGCTGCCCGAATTCGACGCCGACATGATCGCCGCCAAGTTCGCCGTTCTGCGCAGCCAGCAGGCGACGAACGCCCAGTGCCGCCACTGGGCGCGCGCCGTCGCGCTGGCCGAAGCCTTCAACCGGGCCGACCACTACGTCATCAACCTGCCGATGTGGAACCTGGGCCTGCCCTACCGCCTCAAGCACTACATCGACGTGGTCACGCTGCCGGGCCAGAACTGGGCCTGGCAGCGTGACACCGGCTACCGGCCGTTGCTGTCGGGCAAGCGCGCCGTGCTGGTCTACAGCAGCGCGAGCGACTATGGCAGCGAGGGCCACTCGGCCCAGGGTCACCTGGACACGCAAAAGGCCGCGATGCGCGCCTGGCTCGGCTTCCTGGGCATCAAGGTGGCGCAGGAGATCGTCATCGCACCCACGCTGACCGACCCCACCTCGCTGGCCGCGCTGAAGCAGGCACGGCGCGCCCAGGCCGAAGCGGCGGCCGAGCGCATTTAGCGCTGCGGCCGCGTCGCGACGAACAGGCTGGCCAGGCACAGCACCATGCCGCCGATGGCTAGCGGCGTCGCCTGCCAGCCCTCCAGCACGGCCGACACGATCAGCGCGATGACGGGCACCAGCACGCCGATGAGCGCCGCCTGCGCCGGGCCGCGGCGCTCGGCGAGCTTGTAGTACAGCGTGAAGGCGATGACCGAGCCAAAGGCGGCCAGGTAGACGAGGCTGCCGACATAGGTCCAGGCGCCGTCGAAGGGCAGGCCGTGGCCCAGCGCCAGCGACATCCCCAGCAGGAAGGCCGCGCCATAGCCCATGCTCCAGGCCAGCACCGGCACCAGCGGCAGGCCGCGGCGCGTCAACACCAAGGTGAAGAAGCCACCGATGACCGCCACCACGACGGCGAAGAAGCTCAGGCCCAGCCCCAGGGCCGCATTCGGCCGCGCGCCGGTAGACGCGAGTTCGGGCCAGAAGATCAGCGCCACGCCCAGCACCGCGCCGCTGGACGCGACGAGGAAGCGCCGGCTCACCGGCTGGCGCCACAGCAGCCAGGCGACGAGTGCATTCATGAACACCATCAGGCAGAACAGCACCGCGACGAGGCCGCTGGGGACAAAGCGCTCAGCCTCGTAGATGGACCAGTAGTTGCCGGCGTACTGGATGACGCCAGTGCCCAACATGTAGCCGTGGGCATAACGCGGCAGCTTCAGCGAAGTGCCCTGCCAGCGCGCCAGCCCGGCGAGCATCAGCGCCGACAGCGCGAAGCGCCAGCCGACCGACGTCAGCGCCGGCACTGTCGACGCGAGCTGGTACAGGATGACGTGCCAGGTGCTGGCCCAGATCGCGACCGGGGCCAGGAAGAGGAACCAGGTGGGCAGGCGGCCGGGCTTGTCTCCCGCCGCCATCAGGCCGCGCGCTTGAAGGTCGCCAGCAGCGCACCGGCCGCGACGAACAGCGAGCCGAAGACGCGGTTCAGCACCTTGATGTGGTGCTCGCTCTTCAGCGCCGCCAGCACCCGCGCGGCCAGCACGGTGTAGCCGGCCATGACGACCAGGTCGGTGAAGGCCAGCGTGCAGCCGATGACGAGGTATTGCGGCGCCAACGCGGCATGCAGGTCGAGGAACTGCGGCACGACGGCCAGCAGGAAGACCGTGCCCTTGGGGTTGACGGCATTGATGCCCCAGCCGCGCAGCACCAGCTGGCGGCGCGTGGCCAGCACGGCGCCGTCATCCGCCGCCACCATGGGCTTGGCCGGTGCACGCCATTGCTGCACACCCAGCCAGACGAGGTAGGCCACGCC
>NZ_JBFUMO010000274.1:0-7487 GCF_054049355.1 Roseateles sp. P5_E11
GTGTAGCTCCKGGCGCTGCTGCCCGGCACGGCGATGCGGGTGCGGCCGTTGGGGTCGGCGTCGGTGTCGCGGAAGATCTCCAGCGACGTGACGGTGCCACTGACGGTCCAACCCAGCTGGACGTTGCTGGCCGTGCCGGTGGCCGTCAGGCAGACGGTGGCGCCGCCGCCGCTGCCGCAGCTCTGCGCCAGCGCTAGCGGGGCTGCGCTCGCCCCGAAGGCGAGCAGCAGTGCGGGTATCAAAGTTTTCATGTTCTTCCTTTCAAGGTTGAAAGTGCTCGGCCGGTTGTCTCCGCCGGATGCGAACGTTGTGGGAGGCCGGCCCAGGGCCAGGCCACGACCTCCACGACAGTGAGGGATAGGAGCGGCAGGCCCCAGCCTGGAGATGGATGCGAGCCTGCCGAGCCATGGCTTCAGTTGCTGTAAAGCATGCCCCGGCCGGTGCCGCTGAAGTAGATCCGTCCGTAGATGTTCTGGTCGGCCGCGATCACGCCGATGCCACCGAACTGGTGGGCGTCGTCGTTGAAGCGCGTCCAGGTGGCGCYGGCGTCTTCAGAGCGATGCACGCCCCACACGCCGTTGATCACGCCCACGACGTAGACCGCGGCCGAGTACGGCGCGCCGGCTTTGGCCTTGCCCAGCGCGATGACGCTGGCGCCCTGCACCTGGGCCCATTGGTTGCCATTGAAGATCGACGCGAAGTTGCTGAGCTTGGCCCAGGTCGCGCCCGAATCTGTCGAGCGGTACACCGTGTTGCCGTCGGCCAGCCAGAGCTCGCCCTCGACGTTGGGGTTGACCGCCAGCGAGGTGTTCGCGAAGTAGTTCGGGGCCAGTCCCGCGTTCACCGAACCCTGGCTCAGCGTGAACGTGCGGCCTCCGTCCGTCGAGACGTAAACCTTGCCCGGCGTGCCCCACCAATTGCCGCCGGAATCGTAGGCATAGACCTTGTTCGGGTTCTTGCGATCTGCGGCCAGGTGGTAGCCGCGGCTGTAGATGTCGTTGATCGCCGGCAGGTTGGTCGGGACCCAGGTTGCGCCGTTGTCCGTGGTGTACGACGGCACCGAGTTGCCGGGTGCCCAGACCGCCTTGTTGCGAGCGGTGACCGCGATGCTTGCTTCCTGGTTCGTGTTGGTCGCGACACCGGGCGCGTTGGTGGCGAACTTCGTCCAGGTCTTGCCGCCGTCGCCGGACCAGAAGCCGAAGCCGGTGCCGTTTTCGTGGCTGTAGCCGATGGTGGCCACGTATTGTGGGTCGGACCACGCCATGTCGGCGGCGAAGCCATTGCTCCAGCCGGTGCCCGGCGTCAGCGTCGGCTTGGTCGCGAGGTTGGTGTGCAACCAGGTGCCGACGTCGCCCGAACTGTTGACGACCGCGTACGTTGCGCCGGCCGGTGGCGTGGCCAGGCTCAGGACGGCGGTCTCCTCGATGCCGTTGATCGTGCTGCCCCAGGTGGGCGTGGCCGAGGAGGCGTTGCGCGTCTCGACGATGCCGCCGCCGGAGACATGCAGGATGTGATCACGGTTGGACGGATCGATCTCGACATCGTCGACCCAGCCCGCAGTGACCTCGCCCGGCGTCACCGCTTCGATCTCGCGCCAGGTCCTGCCGGCGTCGTCGGACAGCTGCACGATCTGCTGGCCGCTCCAGTTGCCCCAGGAGTTGGTCACGCCCAGTGCGATGCGGGTGGTCGCGCCGCTGCCGTAGACCGACACGCCGCCAAAGCCGAAGTTGGTTCCGCCGATCGGGTCGACGCTCTTGAGCAGGGTCCAGTTGCTGCCGTCGAACTTGTAGAACCGGCCTGGGCCGCCGGCGCCTGGCCCGGCGTCCTTGGTGAAGGCGATGTAGAACATGCCGTCCGCAGCGCGTGCCATGTGCGGGATGTGGTAACCGGCGACCGGGACAGTGACCGGCGTCCAAGAGGCGCCGCCATTGGTCGACTTGTACAGGCTTGAGCCCAGGCCCGCTGCATTGGCGTAGTCCGGGGCGACGGCCGCGTAGATCGTCTGCGTGGCCGAGCCGCTGCCCTTGGTGCTGGTGTCGTAGACGACCGTCTCGACGCCCATGGCCGTGCCGCCGTTGGCGTTGATCTGGTCCGCGGTCATCTTGAGGGTCGACAACGACGTGACCTGCGCCCAGGTGAGGCCCGAGTCGGTGCTCTTCCACAGGCCGGCCGTGCGCGAGCCGTAGAACAGCGTCGAAGGCTTGTTGGGATCGACCATCAGGCGTTCGCCGATGGCCCGGCCGGGGTTGTTGCCACCCAGCGGGAAGGGCAGGGCGGCGGAGGTCCAGGTGTCGCCGCGGTTACTGGACATGTACAGGCGGCCGTTGCCTTCAGACACGTACATGCCGGTGGCCATGTAGACGAGCTGGTCGTTGTTCGGATCGACGGCCATGCTTTCGACGCCGTGGTACCGGGCCTCGGCTGCACCGAAACCCAGGCCGTCGGTGATGGGCACCCAGGACGACGTGCCCTGGTTCCAGCGGTAGGCGCCGCCGACGTCGGTGCGTGCGTACAGCAGGTTGGCGGTGGTCGGGTGGAAGACGAGGCCGCTGACGTAGCCGCCGCCGCCGAACTTCGCGCTCGCCCAGGTGCCSACYTTGATGGAGAAMGTCTGCTGGGTCTTGGCGCCACAGCTGTTGGTGTAGGTGGCGGTGGCCGTGCAGGCCGCGGGCGGCTGGATGGTCTGCTCTCGCGACGCACCGGCGGTGCCGCAGCCGCTCCAGCTCCACATGCCGCCGGATGTCGGCTGTGGGCCGAGGATGGCCGAGGCGCCGGTCTTGATGGTGGCCGACGCCGTCTGGGTCCACGTGCCGTTGACCTTGACATAGGGCGTGATGGCCGTCGGTGTGCATGTCTGTGCCAGGGCTGGCGAGCCGGCAACGGCTCCCAAGGCGAGCATCAGGGTTCCCAACTTCAGTCTCATGGTTCTACCTTTCTGGTGAAGGTGCTCGGCCGGTTGTCTCCTCCGGTCACGAGCGTTATGGAGAGGCCGGCTCAGTGCTTGGGCTCGACCTCGGGGTGTTCGAAGTCGGCCGCGCCCACGCGGGCGCGGCCTTGGCTGTTCAGGCGGAGTTCGAGGTGCTGGCCGCGGTAGCGCAGCGCGACCTTGGCGAGCGCCGGTCCACGCAGCTGCAGGCGGCTGAGTCGCCCCTCCTTCCAGTCCACGTCCAGCGTCAGGGCGCCATGCGCACGCACGCCGTGCAAGGCGCCTGCTGGCCAGGCCTTGGGCAGGGCGGCCAGCAGATGCACCTCGCCGCCCCAGGACTGCACGATCATCTCCAGGATGGCAGCAGCCCCGCCGAAGTTGCCGTCGATCTGGAAGGGCGGATGCGCGTCGAACATGTTGGGATAGGTGCGAGCCGGCCCCAGCAGTCCTTGCAGGACCTTGTAGGCCCGCTCGCCGTCGCCCAGGCGCGTCCACAGCGCCAGCCGCCAGGCGGTGGCCCAGCCGGTGCTTTCGTCGCCGCGGGTGTTCAGCGTCTTGCGCGCGGCCTGGGCCAGTGCGGGTGTGTCGCGCACGTTGATCTGCTCGCTGGGGTAGACGGCGTAGAGGTGCGAGACATGGCGGTGCTGTTGGTCGGTGGCCGACGCATCCCAGTCCTCCAGCCATTCCTGCAGTTGGCCCTGCGCGCCGATGCGATCAGCCGGCAGGCGGGCTCGCGCCTTGCGGACGGCAGCAGTGAATGCCGGGTCGTCCTCGCCAAGCTGTGCCTGTGCCGCAATGGCCGCGTCGAACAGGTCGCGCAGGATCTGGCGGTCCATTGCCGGCCCGGCGCACAGTGCGATGTCGGTATGGTGGTTGTTCTCCGGCGACTGCGAGGGCGACGTGACGAGGCCGCGGCCCTTGGGGTCTTCGACCAGCGTGTCGAGGAAGAACAGCGAGGCGCCCTTGAACAGCGGCACGAGCCGGCGCAGCACGGCCGGGCTCGGGTTGTACTGGTAGTGCTGCCACAGCGTCGTGCACAGCCACGCGCCGCCCGTGGGCCACATGCCCCACAGCGGGCCATCGATGGGCGCGGTGGCGCGCCAGAGGTCGGTGTTGTGGTGCGCGACCCAGCCGCGCGCGCCGTAGCTGTTGCGGGCCGTGCGCGCGCCGGTGACGGCGAGGTCCTCCACCATCTTCAGCAGCGGCTCGACACACTCGCCCAGGTTCGCCGGCCCGGCGGGCCAGTAGTTCATCTCGGTGTTGATGTTGATCGTGTACTTGCCTTCCCAGGGCGGGTGCAGCACTTCGTTCCACACACCCTGCAGGTTGGCCGGCTGGCTGCCCGGGCGCGAGGACGACAGCAGCAGGTAGCGCGCGTACTGGACGTACATCGCGGCGAGCGCGGCGTCGGGCTGCCGGGGCACGCCCTTGATGCGGGCGTCGGTGGAGCGGGCATTGGCCTCGTGGCCGCCGAGGTCGATGTGCAGGCGGCGGAACAAGGCGCGGTGGGCCTTGAGATGGTCGTCGCGCAGCTTGGTGAACGGCTTGCGCGCGGCAGCGGCGGTGCGCTGGCGCACGGCGGCCACGGGGTCGCCGCTGGTGTCCTGCCAGTTCACATAGCTGGTCTCGCCGGAGACAAGTAGCGTCAGCTGGCGCGCGCCGCGCACGCGCAGCCGGTCGCCGCTGGCCTCGATGTGGCCATCGCCCACCGCCTGCACGCGCAGCGCATAGCGCAGCTGGCCCGGGATGCCGAAGGCCTGCACATTTCGGCCCTCGATCAGCAGCGCGTCGCTGCCGTCGGCGCGGACGGCCAGCGACCCGGGCCGCTTCTCTGCAAAGAGAGATTCACGGTGGTCCCACGGCGCGCCGACGAAGACGACGCCATCCTTGTCGTACTTGGTGTCGCCGAAGCCGCCATAGGGCTGGTAGTCGGGATGGCGATAGCCGAGGTCCAGGTCGATCGTGCCGTCGCCTTCGATCTCCAGCCGGATCACCGTCACCTGGTCCGGCACGCTGCAGAAGGTCTCGCGCCGGTGGCGGCCGCTGCCGTCGATGAAGCTGGTGGTGGCGATGGCGCTGTCGAGATCCAGGCTGCGCCGATAGCGCGCTGCGGCCTTCACGCCGGGGAAGTCGAGCAGCAGGTCGCCGGCGGCGCCGAAGGGCATCTGCTTGATGGGCTTGCCCATCAGCGCTTCGGAGACGAGGTCGTTGGCCTCCTTCCAGCGTTCCTGGTCGATGAGGGCGCGCACTTGCGGCAGGGCCTCGCGGAACTTCGGGTTGTCCTGGACGTAGGGCCCGCCGCCATGCAGCGTGTCGATGTTGAACTGCAGCCGCTCCTGGGCCGGGCGCCCGAAGACCATCGTGCCCAGGCGGCCGTTGCCGAGCGGCAGGGCCTCGATCCACGGGCCGGCGGGCTGGTCGTACCACAGGCTGAGTGCATCAGCGCCGATGGCGGCCGCGCCGGCCTGCACCCAGTGGGGCAGGGCACTGAGCATCGGCAGCAGCGCGGCCGAGGTGACGAACCGGCGGCGGGACGTGGGGGTGCTGTTCATGCTCATTCGCAAGGAAGGGACTTCAACGGCTGCCGACGATGACGTTGAGCGACCTGACGCTGGACATCGTGCGATCGACGCTCATGTCAGCGAGCCGCTGCRGCATTTCACCGATCGCCTTGTCGGGCAGCTTGCCGATGTCTTCGGCGACGATGGAGTCGACCACTTCGTCGGCGTCCGTTTTGATCGGGGCGTGTTCATCTTGTCTCTGGTGGTTGCTCTCGGAGGCTCTGCGGCCCGGCTTGCTCTTCCCTGTCCAACGGTCCGCCTTCCTGCCTTGGCGCTTCGAGCGTCCTCCGTGCTGGCAACGCTGTCATTGCGCTCGGTTCGTCGCTTTTGGCACGATGGMTGGTCAAACCAATTTGGTCAAGCCACTTTGCCATACATGATTGGATTGGTCTTACCGGTGTATTCCCCAATATCGTTTCACTGGTGTCGGCGATGAGCGGTGCGGCGCGCGAGATTGATTGCGATACCATTTGGTCTGTCCAATTAACAACGAGCGCTGGTTCCAATGCCCAACCAACACCGCGTCGGCGAAGTGCGTCGGCAATATCAGCTGGTCGCCGACAAGATCCGTGCGCTGATCGACGCGGAGGGAATCTCCACGGGGGGGCGGCTTCCAGCGGAGCGGGAATTGGCGCTGCAACTCGGCGTTTCGCGGCCGTCGCTGCGCGAGGCGCTGATCGCGCTGGAGATCGACGGCCGCGTGGAGATCCGCGGCGGTTCGGGTGTGTACGTCAGCGCGCCGCCCATGAATGGCGAAGTCGCAACCTCATCGCTGGGCGAAAGCCCTGCCGAGTTGGCGCAGGCGCGTGTCGTGCTGGAGAGCGCGATCATCACGCTCGCGGCAGCGCGGGTGAGCAAGGCGTCCTTGCAACGCGTCGAGGACGCGTTGAACGCTATGCGTGAGGACCATGCCAGTGGCCGCAAGCCTGTCGAGTCGGACCGGCGCTTTCATCTGAGCATTGCCGAGATGGCTGGCAACTCCGTCCTGGTCGGCGTGGTGGGAACGCTCTTCGACGGCCGGCACAGCCCCATCGCGTCACGCATGAGTGGCCAGGCCGAGTCCACGCACACCTGGCAGGCCGCACTCGCGGAGCACGAGGCGATCTATCACGCGCTGGAAGCCCGCAACCCGCAGGCGGCAGCTGCAGCCATGTGCTCACATCTGCTGGCCTCTCTGGGCCGCTGGGTCGGCGAGGGCACCGGCGCCGCCTGATGCCCTTCGCTGGGCTGTGCCAGCCCGCAGCGGACACCGCGGGGGTAACTGGCGCCGGTCATCGACCAGCGGCCGGGACGTCACCCACCTTTTCGGCGGTTGTACACGTCGAAAACCACGGCAGCCAGCAGCACGACGCMCTTGATGACCTGCTGCCATTCGATGCCCACGCCGAGGATGGACATGCCGTTGTTCATCACCCCCATGATGAAGGCGCCGATCACCGCGCCGAGCACCTTGCCGACGCCGCCTGACGCCGAGGCCCCGCCGATGAAGCAGGCAGCGATCACGTCGAGCTCGAAGCCCAGGCCTGCCTTGGGCGTGGCCGTGTTGAGGCGGGCCGCGAAAACCAGGCCTGCGAGTGCCGCCATGACGCCCATGTTGGCGAAGCACAGCAACGTCAGCTTCTCGGTGGGGACGCCGGACAGGCGGGCGGCACGTTCGTTGCCGCCGAGGGCGTAGATGCGCCGGCCGAGCGTCGTGCGGCGGGTCACAAAGACGTAGGCGGCGATCAGGATGCCCATCAGCAGCAGCACATTGGGCAGGCCCTTGTACGAGGCCAGCAGCCAGACCAGCCCGGCCAGTGCGCCCGACTGGGTCAGCAGCCGCAGGCCGAAGAGCGCTGCCGGCTCGGACGCCGCGCCGAGCGCTGCGGCCTTGCGGCGCGTGGCCAGCTCCCGCCAGGCCAGCCATGCCACCAGGCCGAAGCCGATGACGAGGGAGCTGAGATGACGCTCCTCGCCCGCCGGCCAGTCGGGCAGGAAGCCGCTGCTGAGTAGCTGGAAGG
>NZ_JBFUMO010000275.1:0-7485 GCF_054049355.1 Roseateles sp. P5_E11
GACCGTGAACTTACCCTCACTGATGGCCTTGGAGATGCGTGCGACCTTGGCGGCGTCAAAGCTGCCGTCGTCGGCGCTGCCACTGGCAGCCAGCTTGGCGGTGTTGGAAATGGCGACCTGGGCGCTGGGCGCAGAGGTCGCGGCTTGGGCGGTCTGACGGACGACATCGGCCGTGCCGGCAGCCTCGGGCTTGCGCGAGGCGGGGCGCTCGGCCTTGGGCGGGCTGGCGGTGCCGTCAGGGCTGTTACCGATCTTCATGAGCTTCTCCAGGGTGCGGGGCGGGCCCCGCAGAGGGCATTGCAGGGGAGTTTCCTCCTGTATCGGCCCCGGGCCTAGGAACTTGAGCGGGAATTGGCCGGTTTTTCCGGCCAGTTCTCAAGATTCGTGGCAGTTTGCTCATAGCAACACATCCACGCGGCGTTCGCCGACTGCTCGGCCGCTGGCGACGCGACCACTCTCAAACCTCACCCTGACCTCCTGGCCCTCGATGCCCGCCGACAGAGCCTGCGCCTCGGAGGCGACGGCAAATCCCTCACCCGCAACCCGGACCTGCACGGTCTCTCCGGCGGCAAACCATTGGCGCGACTTCAGCGCCGGCGCGCGCACCGCCTCGGCGGCGCCCAGCGGGCGGGCCAGCGTGCGGCCGATCAGCAGGGCCGGATCCGTGAAGACGGCGCCGGGCTCGGCTGCGATGTCGATATCGGCCACGGCCAGCTGTTCTTGAGACAAATTCACACCAGCCGGCAGCGGGCCGCTGGCGACAACGGCGCGGCCAAAGACGGCAACGCGTATTGGCAGCGTGACATTCCAGCGCGCCACGCCATCGGTGCAGCGCAGGCCGATGCGGCTTTTGCCCCAGACGGCCATGCCGGGCGGCAGATAAGGCTGGATCTGCTGGCAGGGCGCCAGGCGCAGCCGGGCGTCAAGTACGCCGATCTCAACGGCCACACGGGTATTGGGAGGTGCCGCGGCGCGCGCGGCCGTCTCGGCCAGCACGCGCACCCGCTCCACCAGCGCCGGATCAAGCACCGACGCAGGCACGGTCTGCGCCAGGCCGGGATCGGCCGAGAGCAGCATGCAGACAAGGAGCAGGGTGGCACGAAGCATGGCCGCCACTCTAGAGAGGGGCCAGCAGTCCCTAGGTCGGAATTGAACGGCTTTGCCCCCGTTTATCCCGCTCATGTTTTCGGAGCTGCTCCAGACAATTTGCGAGAAGAGCCATCCCGGCCCTTCAGCTCGAAAGCAACCTCGAAAGAGGCCCCCAGATGTTGAACCGATTGACAGACACGCTGAACTTCCAGACCCAGGCGCTCACGCTGCGGGCGGAGCGTCAGCGCCAGCTCGCCAGCAACATCGCCAACGCCGACACGCCAGGCTATCAGGCTCGCGACATGGACTTCGCCAAGGCCCTGCGCGAAGCCACCGGCGAGATCGGCACGCCCGGCGCTCTTGCCGCAACGCAGCGTGGCCACATCGCGCCGCTGGCCGGTGCGCGCGGCGAGAGCGGCAAGGAATACGCGCTGCAGTCCCAGACCAGCCTGGACAGCAACGGTGTCGACATGGACCGCGAACGCGCCAGCTTCGCGGACAACTCGGTGAAGTACGAGGCGACGCTGCGCTTCATCAACGGCGCCGTACGCACGACGCTGGATGCGATGAAGTCGCACAACCAGAGCTGAGGAGGGCTGAACCATGTCCATGTTCCAGATCTTCCACGTCGCCGGCAGCGCGGTCAGCGCCCAGAGCCAGCGCCTCAACGTCGTGGCCAGCAACCTGGCCAATGCCGACACCGTGGCCGGCCCGGACGGCCAGGCCTACAAGGCGCGCCAGGTCGTCTTCCAGACCCAATTGATGGGCGCTGGCAACGACAGCGGCAGCGCCGGCGTGCGCGTGACCAGCGTCACCGAGGACCAGACCCCCGGCCGCCGCGTGCACGACCCCAAGCATCCGCAGGCCGATGCCGATGGCTATGTGACCTATTCCAACGTGAACCCGGTGGAAGAGATGGTCAACATGATCTCGGCGTCGCGCTCCTACCAGAACAACATCGAGGTGATGAGCACGGCCAAGAACCTGCTGCTCAAGACCTTGCAACTCGGCCAGTCCTGACCGCTGAAAGCCCGCTATGGACATCACCGCACTCAACGGCAGCACGACGGGCACGCCCACCGTTTCCGCCAAGAACGCCGCCGAAACCCAGGACCGCTTCCTGAAGCTGCTCGTCGCGCAGATGAACAACCAGGACCCGCTCAACCCCATGGACAACGCGCAGGTGACGAGCCAGATGGCGCAGATCCAGCAGGTGACGAGCCTGTCCACGCTAGACACCAGCATCAAGAGCCTGGGCGGCCAGCTCGGCCAGATGCAGGCCCTGCAGTCCATCTCGCTGGTGGGCCGCGAGGTCAGCGTGCCCAGCGACAAGATCCAAGTCGAGAACGGTGCTGCCGACGGCAGCTACGAGCTCGACGGCGCGGCMCAGACCGTGAAGCTGGAGATCCTCGGCGGGGCCGGTAATGTCATCGACACCGTGCAGCTCGGTGCCCAGGGCTCGGGCCGCCAGACCTTCTCCTGGCCCGCCGGCACCAAGGTGCCTGAGGGCACCGAAGTCAAGTACCGCATCACCGCAGCCAACGGCGCCAAGGCCGTCACGTCCACGCTCTACGCCCACGACAAGGTGGACGCCGTCTACAGCGAGAACGGCAGCCTCAAGCTCAATCTCGAACGCCTCGGCCCCGTGGACTACACGGCCGTCTCCTCGGTCAACTGATCACCTCTCCCGCATAGCAAGGACTCCCCATGAGCTTCCAGCAAGGCCTTTCCGGGCTCAATGCCGCCTCCAAGAACCTGGACGTCATCGGCAACAACATCGCCAACTCCGGCACCTTTGGCGCCAAGGGTTCGCGGGCCGAGTTCTCCGACGTCTACGCCGCGGCGCTGAACGGCGCCGGCGCCAACCAGGTCGGCATCGGCACCAGCCTGCAGTCCGTCGCCCAGCAGTTCACCCAGGGCAATATCACGACGACCGAAAACCCGATGGACCTCGCCATCAACGGTGGCGGGTTCTTCCAGGTCAGCGACGGTGTGAACCCGACGCGCTACACCCGCAACGGCCAGTTCAAGGTCAGCAAGGATGGCTTCATCGTCAATAACGAGGGCCTCAAGCTGATGGGCTATCCGGCCAACGGCGCGGGTGTCATCCAACCCGGCACGGCCCAACCGCTGCAGCTGCCCACCGGCGGCATCCCGCCCGCCGTGACAACCAAGGTCAGCATGGAGCTCAACCTCGACTCCCGCCTGAAGGCCACCGCCCCCGGTGGCGGCACGGGCACCGGCATGGACCTGAAGGACAGCACGACCTACAACAACGCGACGTCCATGACGGCCTACGACGCCAAGGGCCAGGACGTCGCCGTGACCTTCTACTTCCAGCGCGCGACCGACCCCAGTGGCGCCGTGCCGCCCAACGACGTCTGGAACGTCTACGCGACTGCCAACGGCACGCCTTTCGATACCGATGCTTCCGGCAACGCCATCCCGCTGGACGCCAACGGCAACCCGACGATCCCCTACACCACCGTCACCTTCCCGCCCACCGGCGGCGCGCCTTCGGCCATCGCCGGCAGCGCGACGACACCGCCCGGCACGATCTCCATGTCCGTGCCGGCCGGCACCAGCACGCGCGGCAACCCGACGCTGGCGATTCCCGGCATCCAGCTCAACCTGACCGGCGCGACCGAGAACGGCAGCAGCTTCGCGGTCACCAACCTGACCCAGGACGGCTATGCCCCGGGCCAGCTGACCGGCATCCAGGTCGCCAACGACGGCATCGTCCAGGCCCGCTATTCCAACGGCCAGAGCAAGCCGGCCGGCCAGGTCGAGCTCGCCAGCTTCCGCAACCCGCAAGGCCTGCAGACCATGGGCGGCAACGTCTGGATCCGCACCGTCTCCTCGGGTGACGCGGTCGTCGGCGTGCCGGGCGACGGCAACATGGGCGCGCTGCAGTCCGGCGCGCTGGAGGAAAGCAACGTCGACCTGACCGCCGAGCTCGTCAACATGGTGACGGCCCAGCGCGCCTACCAAGCCAATGCACAGACGATCAAGACGCAGGACCAAGTCCTGCAGACCATCGTCAACCTGCGCTGATCACGACGGCTGAGGACGCGCGATGGACCGCATGATCTACCTCTCGATGGCCGGCGCCAAGGCGGCCATGCAGCGGCAGGACGTGCTCTCGCAAGGGATGACCCACCCCCGAAGCGCCTTCGGCGCTCCCCCTCAAGGGGGCGCCGCCAATGGCCCGGCAAAGCCGGTTCCACGGCGGCCGCTTGAGGAGGTGCGGCGCTGGCGCGCGCACCAAGCAAAGGAGCGCACATGGACCGCATGATCTACCTCTCGATGGCGGGCGCGAAGGCGGCCATGCAACGGCAGGACGTGCTCTCGCACAATCTTGCCAACGTCACCACGAACGGGTTTCGCGCCGAGCTGCAGGCGTTTCGCGCCGTGCCGGTGCGCGGCGACGGCGCCTCCACGCGCGCCTTCGCGCTGGAGACCACCATCGGCTACAACGACGCCCAAGGCCCGCTCACGCCGACTGGCCGCAACCTCGACGTTGCCATGCAGGGCAATGCCTGGCTGGCCGTGCAGGCCAATGACGGCACCGAGGCCTACACCCGCGCCGGCTCGCTGGACGTGAACGCCGAAGGCATCCTCGTCATGCGCAACGGCATGCCGGTGCTGGGCGACGGCGGGCCGATCAACGTGCCAGCCAACAGCGAGGTGGCCATCGGCAGCGACGGCACCGTCAGCGCCAAGGCACCGAACCAGAAGCCCACCACCGTGGGCCGGCTCAAGCTCGTCACGCCCGAAGCGACCAACCAACTCACGCGTGGCGACGACGGCCTGTTCCGCGCTCTAGAGGGCGACCTGCCTGCCAACCAGGCCGCTCGCCTGCAGGACGGAGCGCTGGAAGGCTCCAACGTCAGCCCGGTCGAGACCATGGTCGCCATGATCGCCGCGGGCCGCCAGTTCGAGCAGCAGATGAAGCTCTTGCAGATCGCGCAGACCCAGGGTCAGCAGTCCGCCAAACTTTTAGGGAGTACCTGACCATGATGCGCTCACTCTGGATCGCCAAGACCGGCATGGAAGCCCAGCAGACCCAGCTGGACAACATCTCGCACAACCTCGCCAACGTCGCCACCAATGGCTACAAGCGCTCGCACGCCGTCTTCGAGGACCTGATCTACCAGAACATGCGTCAGGCCGGCTCCAACAGCACCGACCAGACCACGCTGCCCACCGGCCTGCAGGTCGGCCTGGGCGTGCGCCCGGTGGCCACGGCCCGCATCTACACGCAGGGCAATCTGCAGCAGACCAGCAACAACCTGGACCTGGCCATCAAGGGCGACGGTTTCTTCCAGATCCAGCAGCCCGATGGCACGACCGCCTACACACGCGACGGCTCGTTCCAGCTCAATGCCAATGGCCAGATGGTCACCAACAACGGCTACACGCTGCTGCCCGGCATCACCATTCCCGCCAACGCGCAGAGCTTGACCATCGGCAACGACGGCACCGTCAGCGTCACCCTGCCCGGCCAGGCCGCGGCGCAGACCGTCGGCCAGTTGCAGCTCGCCACCTTCGTCAATCCGGCCGGCCTGGACCCCAAGGGCCAGAACCTGTTCACCGAGACGGCCGCCAGCGGCACGCCCAACACCGGCTCGCCCAACAACAACGGCATTGGCGCGGTGCAACAGGGCTTCGTCGAGACCTCCAACGTCAACGTCGTCGAGGAACTGGTGCAGATGATCCAGACCCAGCGCGCCTACGAACTCAATTCCAAGGCCGTGCAGACCTCCGACCAGATGCTGCAGAAGCTCGCCCAGATCTAGCTCCCCCCGTAGCGCTCGCGCGCTCCCCCAGGGGGCGCGCCAGCGGCCCGGCAAAGCCGGTTCCGCGGCGCCGCTGGATGAGCGGCCTGCTCCGCGGCCTTATGAATGGACAAGTTGTCATGAAAATCGTTGCACTCACTGGACTCCTGGTCGCCACCGCCCTGCTCGCCGGCTGCGCCACGCCCTACCCCGAGCCCCAGGTCGAGCTGGCCCACACGCCGGTCGTCAACCTGCCGCCGGTGCAGGCCATGGCGCCCACCAATGGCTCCATTTACCAGGCCGCTGCCTACCGCCCGCTGTTCGAGGACCACCGCGCCCGCCTCGTCGGCGACACGCTGACGGTCAACATCACCGAACGCGTCTCGGCTTCGCAGACGAGCACCAGCGAGCTGAGCAAGACGGGCAGCCTGTCGGCCGGCATCACCGCGGTGCCGGGCATCTCGCCCAAGGCATTCGGCAGGGCCAGCGCCGAGGCCACATCGGCCAATGACAACAAGGGCAAGGGCAGCAACCAGAACACCAACGAGTTCACCGGCGCCATCACGGCCGTCGTCACCGGCGTGCTGCCCAACGGCCATCTGATGATCAGCGGCGAAAAGCAGATCGGCGTGAACCGCAATGTCGACGTGCTGCGCTTCTCCGGCCAGGTCGACCCGCGCATGATTGCGCAGGGCAATGCGGTGCCGTCGACGTCGGTGGCCAATGTGCGCATCGAGCAGCGCGGCCGCGGCGCTACCGCGGACGCCCACGCCGTGGGCTGGCTGTCGCGCTTCTTCCTGAACCTCGCGCCGAGTTGATCGGGCGGCGCAGGCACACTCAGAAGTGCCCTCTGTGCAGCCATTGCCATTGCCGCTGTTCAGCGCGCAGGCCACGGGCGGTAGTTCGCCGCCAGGACCGGTCAACCCTTCGCGGCTACGATGCGGTGACCGGCGCCGCTGCTCGGCAAAGTCCAGTCATCAAGGGCGGGTCTGAGGCACTTCAATGCGGCGGTCTTACCATTCATTGCAGACGACCAGCGGCAGCCCCGCTGGCTGGTCGGCTGAATTCATTCGTTGACACCCAATGAAATACATCGCGGTTGCTTTGGCCCTATTCCTACACCAGGGCATCGCTTCAGCCTTGTGCATTGGGATGACCCTGGAGAGACAATTCCAGCGCGCTCAGGAAGTGATGATTGTTCGCGTCACCGAGGTGAAAAAGGAAAGTAATAGGCGATACGGTGCTAGGTACGTAGTCCTGGAGTCATTCAAGCAGCTCGAGGTCAATCGAGATGATGTCTACTCCACGTGGGAGCAACACGACATTGCACTGAGCCCAGGTCAAACGTATCTCTTCTTTATTGGAGAGAGCCGTCATGTAGGAAGCTGCGGCGGATCAAGGACGTGGCTGTGGGATGCGCCCGAACCGGATGAAAAGACGGTCGAGACGCTCGATAAGCTGAGACGCTTGCGTGACAACGGCGCCTCGCAAGAATCACCCTGATCAAGCCTTGCCGGCCAGGTAGTCGACCGCCAGATTGGCCAGTGCGCGCACGCCCACCTCCAGCCCGCGCTCATCGACGATGAAGCGCGGCGAGTGGTTGGAGTAGGCCTTGGTC
>NZ_JBFUMO010000276.1:0-7475 GCF_054049355.1 Roseateles sp. P5_E11
GGCGAGCAATTGGCGGCGCTGACTCTGGGGCACTTTGCTCCGTTGTCAGAGTTCAAGTCGCGCTTCAGCAAACTCGCTCCTGCTCAGCTCGCACTGAGCAAAGCGACGAGCGAGTTCGGCGCGCTGCTGCGGACACCGACCCGTCAGTGAAAGAGGAATGCCGAGCGTCGACACATGCACCTGGCCACGCCCTTCACATTTGTGCGTTTGTGCCCGCGTTCTGCCTGCTACTGGCCATGGCTTAGCGATGGTCGGATTGGTCGACGCATGAAGTACTCATGGCGGTCTTCTCCTTCTACGACAAAGCCGAGGCGTTCGTAAAGGGATCCGTACTCGGCAACTGCATGCATTAGCCGCGCTGATTTGTCGGTTCATACAGGCAACTGCTGGCTCCGTTGCCAGTATTTGTCATGCCATCCTGAACTCGTCACTTCAGAGGTGACGTTTTTTGTCAGCGCGGCCTAGGCGTCGGCCGATGACCATGAACTATTCGAATCCATGCATCACGTTGGCGAATTCGGATGGCCCGACGCTCGATGGCTATTGATTTGCTCAAAAAATCGGCAAGTCGGCTCATGCCGTCCGGCATGCCAATTGCGCTGTACCAGGCTCCTTTCCACTGGAGTTTGAGACATGCGATATCGAAAACAAGACCGACTCGGCCAGCTGGGCTCAGCACTGCTCAAGGGCATGGCAGCCGCGTTCGGTCTGAGTTCGTTGGCGATGGCACAGAGCATCGTGGTGTACAGCAGCGGCAATGTGTCGGTAGGTCAGACCCGCCAGTTCAGTGCGTATGTACCAATCACGCCCGCGACGATCAACTGGAGCGTGAACGGTGTGCCGGGTGGCAACGCGCAGGTCGGGACGATCTCAGCGGGGGGGCTCTACACGGCACCAAAGGCAGTGCCGACGCTGAACGCGATCGAGGTGAAAGCCACCAGCACCGCCAAGCCCGACGTTTCCGGAAAGGCAGTGGCGACGGTCACGCAGACGCAGCCACGGCTTTGGTCGGTGACACCGACGAAAGCACCGGTCGGCGTGGTCACCCTGACGTTGAACGGCGATGCCTTCAGCGAGAACGCCGCCGTCTGGGTGGGCAGCCAACGCGCTACTKTGGTTCGAATATCCGCCACGAAGCTCCTGGCCACCGTGACGCTGACCGCTTCCATGTCGGGCAGCGAGCAGGCCGTACAGGTCGAGGCGACCGGAGCTGGCGCGGCCAAGAGCGAGGCCTTGAGCATCCGTGTGGCAGCGGCGGGCAGCCCTGCGCCCGCGCCCACTCCAACGCCGAGTCCGTCGCCTGCGCCGGCACCGACGCCTGCTCCCTCTCCTACCCCCGCACCTAGCCCAGCGCCGGCGCCGACCCCAGTGCCATCGCCAGCGCCGACGCCCAGTCAGGCTATCGCCTACGTTCAGATTGCGACTCAGCCAGTTCCTGTCACGACGACGGCAGGGACCACGGCGACCTTCTCGGTCAAAGCGCTGGGTCCGACTCTGGCGTATCAATGGCGGCGCAATGGCACGCCGATTCCCGGCGCAGCCAGCGCGCAGTTGCAAGTGAGCACGACCAGCAGCGATGACCGTGCCCAGTTCGATGTCCTCGTGTCCGATGGCATCACGCGTGTACTGAGCAACACCGCCGAGCTGCGGGTCAACGCAGCATCGAACAGCACCCCCGTCAGCGGCCATCCGCGCCTGTGGCTACGCCAGGACGATCTGGCCCGGCTGCGCAGCTGGGCGACGGCGTCCAACCCCATGTTCGGCACGGCGAACTCCGGCGGCCTGATGCAACTGGCCACTACTGCCGCGAACCGGGTGGAGAACGGCACGGTGCCCGGGCAGGACAACGGTGGGTCGACCTACACACCTTATGCCACGGAGTCCTATGCGGCACTGCTGGCGTTCATGAGTCTGGTGGATACCGACCCCACCCGCAATGCGCGCTGGGTGCAGACTGCCCGGCGCGCGCTCTTCTCCGTCATCGACGAAGCCGACAAGGGTGTCGGCAGCGGCAAGTTCCGCAGCGACAGCTTCGCATCCTCGGACCGCGGCCGTTGGAGCGGTGAGGCGTTCCCACTGGCAGTGGATTGGCTTTACCCGACGCTGAGCGCTGCCGAGAAGCAGAAGGTCCGTCGCGTCTTCCTGCGCTGGTGTGCTGAGGATCGCGATGGCTACCCGTCTGCCACCTACTTCCACACCAACCCTGGCAGCCTGCCCGCGGGCGCCGCACGCCGCAACAACCCGGCCCTGCTGGACCTGGGCGACCCGCGCCGCCAGGCGTTGCGCTATTCGATGAACAACTACTTCATGGCCCACGGCCGGAACATGTTCATGATGGCCAATGTCATCGATGCGGCGGACGACCGCGCCGACCCGGCCGTTGCGGGCGATAGCAACGGTGCTCTGCGCGACTACATGCATGAAGCCATGGGCACCTACCTCTACATGAGCGACGCGGCCTACCGTGGCGATGGCTCAGGCGGCATCAGCCCAGAGGGCATGGAGTACGGCGAGTCCATCGGCTTCTACTACGGACTGATGCTGGCCATCCATACCTCGGGCATGGACAACACCCAGCTCTACGGCGAGAAGGTGCAATTGCGCAACCACCCGCTGTTCAGCCGCGTGCTGCCCAGCTTCTTTCACAGCCTGACGACGCAAAAGGTCAAGACGCCTTACGGTGACGCCTATCAACCCTCATGGTTTGGCGACGCCGAGCAGCTCTATCTTCAGGACCCGATGCGTGTGATGGGCCCGCTGGCCCTGGCGGCACGCTATCTCGGCAACAGCGCCGAGCTCAACGGTGCGAAGTGGCTGCAGTACACCGCGCCACCCAGCCATCCGACGCGCCTGGTTGCCAGCGCCAACAACGACGACAACATCGTTCGATCGATCTTCTACTTCCTCACCTTTGATCCTGCCCAGGCCGTGCCATCCGACCCGCGTTCCAACCTCCCTCTGGCTCAAATGAACAGTGGGGTTGGGCGCTTCCAAGGTCGCACCAGCTGGAACGATGCGGCCGAAGTTCGCATGCTCGACTTCAAGCTTGGCTACAACACCATCGACCACCAGCATGGCGATGGCAATGGCTTTGACTTCTGGCGAAAGGGTGAGTGGATCACGAAGGAGTTGTCGGCCTACGGATCGGGCGCTGCGCTGTCGGAGTTCAAGAACACGCTGGTGATCCAGAACAATCCTGCGGCTGCAGTGGGCAGTTACCACGCGCCCTTTATGGCCCGTGGCAGCCAGTTCATCCTCGGCATGCACGATGGCGACCCGCGCATCCTCAGCGCGGGCTCGGGGGATGGCTTCATGGCCGTCAACGGGGATTCGACCAATCTCTACAACGCTCGCAGTGGCAATGCCAAGGAGGTGACGCACGCCAGCCGCAGCATGCTCTGGATTCAGCCGGATGCCCTTGTCGTGTTCGACCGGGCCCGCACCAGCACCGACAACCGCTTCAAGCGTTTCATGATGATGCTGCCCAGCGGCAATGCGGCGCCGCAGGTGATGGGCGACCGGGTCTACGCCAGCACGCCGGGTGGGCAGCGACTGGAGGTTCGCACGCTGCTGCCGCAGAGCCAGACGACGCGCGTCTCCGTCGAGGGCCCGGTACTGCCCCTATCTGACCAGATGTGGAAGGCCAGCCTCGACCCGATGTCGGCCGACAAGACCAGTTGGACGGGCGGCTACCGCCTGCGGGTGGAGGACACCGTTAACCCGCGCAACCAACTCTTCCTGCATGTTCTGCAGGCCTTTGACGCCAACGCCACAGCCGCACCGACGGTGCGCTTGCAAAGCCAGGCGGGCACCGACCTGACAGGGGTGGTGGTCGGCACGACGGCCGTGCTCTTCACGAACGACCTTGGCGTGCCACCCGTCGCCGGTACGACCGTGCGGCTGCCCAGCGGCGTGCAGCGCGTGATGGTGTCGGGGCTGAACCCGGGCACGAGTTGGACCGTCACGCTGAGCCCGAGCGCCAATGAGACCGTGTTCAGCCTGACACCCAACGGCGGCCTCAGCGTTGACAGCCATGGCGTGCTGGCCGTGCAGCTGGGCCAGACCGCCTCAGCGAGCGCCGCCCGCGCCAAAGTGAACTAGGCCTCGACCACAAAGAGGTCCAGCAGGTGGCTGCGGACCTCTTCGACAAGGCTTTCGAACCCGGCGCCGCGTTGCATTAGCGCGAAGGCATGAAGCGCGCCGGGGCTTGGCAGCTGGGTCAGGTCGCGCGGCGCGACCAGTCGCTCGTCGAGCATGGCGCTCGGCAGCAGCCCGATGCCGTGTCCGCCAACGATGCCAGCCTGCAAGGCCGTGGCACTGTTGGCCACGTAGCGCAGCTCCCATGGTTCCTTCGCCTGGTCCAGCGCCTTGACTGCGGCGTTGCGAAGCGGGTGCGACCCCATGGGGGCTACCAGTGGGATCACGGCGTGCGGTGCGATTCTGAAGCGTGGCGAAGCCACCCACGACAGCGGCACCCGGCACAGATCGACTGCACCGGCAACGCTGCCTGTCCCCACGCCAATCACCACATCCAACTGGCCGCCCGCAAACGCCCGCAGAAGCTCCTCGGTGCTGGCCTGGGTCACGCTCATCGAGCCGGCAGCCAGGCTGGCCTTGCCAAAATGGGCCAGCACGCCGACCTCCCGCGACAGCACATGCTCGTCGAGCCCCAGCCGCAAGCCCGGGCCCAGCCCGAGCGCCGATCGGAAGTCGCGGAAGATCCTGTCATTGCGGTTGATGGTTTCGACCGCGTACTCGTGCAGGATCCGCCCGTGCTCCGTTAGCTTGACCCCGCGTGCAGAGCGCCTCAGCAGTTGCTGGCCGAGCATGTCTTCCAGGCGCTTGAGCTGTTGGCTCACGGCCGATTGGGAGCGTCTGCTCACAGACGCGACCAACGTGAAGCTGCGCAATTCGACCAGCGACACGAACGTGCGCAGCATCTCGATCTCGATGTTGACGTTTTCGCTCATGCGCTTGCGGGCTGCGGCCGTTCCCGGGCGAGAGGTTTGCGGCCGCAACCTGGACGACAGGTCCCCTGCAAATTCACTTGGCGAGCAAGGTGGGTTTGACGCGGTGCTTGGTGGCCTGCTCGTAGTCATAGGCCAGCGCCAGCAGACTCGCCTCGTCCCACGCGCGCCCGACAAACAGCAGGCTGAACGGTGCCTTGTTCGCATACTGCCCAGCCGGCACGGTGACGCCGGGCAGGCCGGCGACGTCCAGTGCCGAGATTGAGGTCTCCGCGATCACCTTGTCGCTGAAAAGCGCAGGCAGTGATTCCAAGGCTTGTGGAACGACCATGGCGTCCAGTTGCTGGGCGGCCATCACGGCGTTGAAGACCTGCAGATACCGGGCGCGCAGCGCGAAGAAGGGCTCCAGCGGCGGTGCCTGGTCGGGTTGCGCCAGGGAAGCCTTCAGCGTCGGTAGCGCGTCGACGTACCAAGATAGGGTTCCGCCCGCATCGAAGGGCGAGGCATGGACCTGGTTCTTCAGCGCTGCCAGTGAGGGCACACCGAGCCCCTTGAGGTAGTTGTTGAGGTCATACGCTGCTGATTCGGTGCCCCGGTAGTCGTAGGGTTCACCAGCCAGCGCCAGTTCGGCAAAGCCGCTGCGTTCGAACGGGTCGGTGACGACGGTGGCGCCGCGTGCCATGAGCTCCTGGATCGCTTTGCGGTACAGGGCTTCGGTTTCAGGCGACAGGTTGGCCGTGTTCCATCCCGGCCCGTACAGTCCGATGCGTTTGCCCTTCAGCGCTTGGACGTTCAGCAAGCTTGTGTAGCCCTGAGCCGGAATATGGCCATCCGAAGCACTGGTCTTGGGATCACGGGCCGAGTAACCGGCCAGCGCGTCAAGGACCAGCGCGGCGTCGCGCACGCTCTGCGCAATCGGGCCCACCACGTCGCGCGTGCTGCCGGCCAGCGGCACGACGCCCGCAGTCGGTACAAGTGCGAAGGTTGGCTTGATGCCCACCAGACTCTGTGCCGCTGACGGATTCTGGATCGAGCCTCCCGTCTCCTCGGCCAGGCCGGCGGTGGCAAAACCTGCAGCTACCGCCGTGGCAGTGCCGCTGCTGCTGGCTCCGGGTGCAAGGTTGCGGTCGATGGCGTTGTAGGTCGGGCCTGCCCAGCTCGTGTTGGCGCGCGTGCCGTCGTCGCTGAAGGCAGGAATGTTGGTCTTGCCGATGATGATCGCTCCAGCATCGACGAGCCGTTGCACCACCACCGCGTGGTCGATCGGGAAGAAGTCCATGCCGCCCTTGCGCTTGCTCATCGCAGCCCACCCGGCGGTGGAGGGCATGCCTCGCACGTCCATCGACTCCTTGACCACCACGGGCACGCCCGCCAACGGGCCGAGGACTTCGCCACGAGCGCGCCGCTGATCGATAGCTCGTGCCTGCACGAGAGCGTCACTGGACAGCGTCGTGAAGGCGTTGTACGAAGGGTCATACGCCTCGATGCGACGCAAATAGGCGCGAGTCACTTCCTCTGACGTGAATCGCCCGGTGATGTAGCCGGCCCTGATCTCGTCGATGGAAAGCGCGGCGACGTCGATATCAGTGGAGGCAGGGCTGCTGCACTTGGGGTCGCCATTGCACAGGTCGACATTGGGAATGCCGGGACTGCCGCCACAAGCTGCGAGGCCCATGGAAATGATGGCGCCTAGAAGTGACTTCTTGAACATGGGAAACCTCCGCGGCGTGAGCGGCCGCAATTGAAGATGGGATGACACCGGCGCCGAGGCTCGAAGGGTCTTCGTCTTGCCGTCGGTACTTACGGGCATCTGCGGTACAGCCGCAGTGATGCCACTATGGTTTCGGCTGGTGATATGCGCGTTGCGCGCAATGGCCGCGAGATTTCAGATGAAACGCACGCGATGGGTCAGGATGACGTTGTGTCTCTATCCGATTCCGCCCTCAGCACGGTCAGTTTGGTGCTTCGCGTTTCAACGGCAACAAGCAACCGATGGTTCGAAACATTGGATCGGTACGCACAAGGCGAAATCTCACCTGAGCGCCGCATTCATGGCGCTGTAAAAGGTGATGCGATTGAACAAGACGAATCGAGATTCAGCCAGTCATCGCAACGCATTCCGAGCGCTGATGCTCGGTGCTTCGCTGCTGGCGATGGCGCGCTCCTCAGAGCTCGCCAAGGGGGCGGAGATCGTGCCCCGAAACCGCCTCGACCGACTGGAAGCTGAGCAGCAGCTCCCAGCGGGTGGTCAGGAGAGCGACGTGAACACGGGTGCGCGGTCATGAATGCCGAGCGAACGCCACTTCACGCCCGCCCGGTGTGTGTGCACTGCCAGATGCTCGCGTTTGCAACCGCTCTAGCGGCCGCCGTTGGCAGCGCGACTGTGCTGACGCTGGCACCGCCATCCGCAATTGACGGAACACCAATGTTGATGGCCAACTGCGCGTCAACCGTTGGTGTGACATGTCCAGAACGCTGCACGCCAACCTCGCGTTCTTAGTTTTGGAC
>NZ_JBFUMO010000277.1:0-7456 GCF_054049355.1 Roseateles sp. P5_E11
CCACGGCGTAGAGGCCGGCACGGCGCGGGCGCTCCTGCGTGGACAAGTCCAGGCCGACCTGGCTCGGGCCGGAGTTGATGGACGCCGTGAAATACAGGTAGTCGCCCTTGGCCGAGAACGTCGGGTTGCCGGCGTGGGCCAGGCCGTCGGTGACGGCATGGTTGCGACCGGTCGCCAGGTCGTGCAGCACGATGCGGCTGAAATAGTTCTCGCCCGAGGTCGTGTAGGCCAGCCAGCGGCTGTCCGGCGAGAAGGACACGGCATAGCCGTCGGCGCCGAAGCGGCGCACGTCGGTGGCGATCCTGACGAGCTGACCGCGCTGCGGGCCGGGCACCAGGCTCAGCCGATAGAGGTTGAGGTGGTTGTCCTGCAGCACTAACTGATTGCCGTCAGGGGACCAGTCCATCAGCGCGAAATAACCCTCCTTGGGCAGCAGGAAGCGCTCCTTCGCACCCAGGCCGGTCTGGTTCTGCAGCACCAGCTCATGGCGCATGCCCGGGGCGTCGGACAGATAAGCCACGCGCTGGCCGTCGGCGCTCCACAGCGCGTCCTTCTCGCGCACGCCGGCGGTCTCGGTCAGGTTGCGCACGCTGCCGTCCTTGACCGGCACGGTGAACACCTCGCCACGCGCACTCACTACCACGCGCTTGCCGGTGCTGGACAGCTGAGCATGGGTCAGCGTCTTGCCAGCATCCTTCCACTGCGGCCGCGCCTGAGGCGCGATGCTGGTGAGCTGGATGTCGAGCACGCGCGGCGTGCCGCCCGCCAGTTCTATCTGCTTGATGCGGCCACCGGACTCATAGACCAGGGTCGTGCCGACGGCGTCGACGCTGCGCACGTCCCACTGCGTCTCCTTGGTGAGCTGGCGCAGCGCCTTGGTGCCGGGGTTGAAGGCGAACAGGTTCGCCGCGCCATCCGCTCGGTCGGAGATGAACACCACCTCGCCGCCGGCCCACACGGGCGCCGAATCGGTTGCGTTGACGTGGGGAATCTCCTGCCAGCGCTGGCCGGCATTTGGACCTTGCATGTCCATGACCCACACCGGTGGCGTCGAGCCACCGCGGCTCTGGCGCCAGCCGCTCATGCCGGCATAGGCGGCGTTGTAGGGGCGGTAGGCCAGCTGCTTGCCGTCGGCCGACCAGGCGCCCTCGAAGGCCACGGCCTTCATGACCTGCTTCTCGTAGCCGCCTTCCACGCTGACCTCGTAGAGCTGGTTGCTGCGGTTGTTCAGCACCTCGCGCGGCGAGGCGAACAGCACGCGCTTGCCATCAGGGCTCCAGCCGCTGACGACGTCAGCCGTCGGGTGCCAGGTCAGGCGCTTGGGCGCGCTGCCGTCCAGGCCGATGACGTAGACGTCGGTATTGCCGTCATAGCTGGCCGAGAAGGCGATGCTCCTGCCGTCCGGCGAGAAGCGCGGCGCGAACTCGGCAGCCGCATGGCTGGTCAGGCGCCGGGCATTGCCGCCACTGCGGTCAGCCAGCCAGAGATCGCCGGCATAGACGAAGGCCAGGTGGTCCTTGGAGACGGCGGGCTGGCGCAGCATGAGCGTCGGTTCGGCCGCCAAGGCCGCGCCGGAGGTCATCCAGGCACAGGCCAAAGCCATGGCGATACGGGTCAGGGTCATCGGGATCTCCGATCAGACGAAAACCCGCGACTCTAGTGCGCCTTGGGCGCGGCTCCGAAAGTCAGCGCCGGGCTGAGTTGGCCCTGCCGAGTCAGCCCGGCTGGCGCTTGAACCTGGCCTTCAGGCCGCCGGCGATGATGACCAGGCCGGGGATGAGAATCATGGCCCAGATGATCTTGTCCAGGTTGGTTTTGACCCAGGGCACGTTGCCAAAGACATAGCCGATCAGCGTGACGCCGCAAACCCACAGCACGCCGCCACCCACGTCATACAGCGTGAACTTGCGCCGAGTCATCTGCGCCACGCCGGCCACGAAGGGCGCGAAAGTGCGCAAAAAGGGCATGAAGCGGGCCGCAACCAGGGTGATGCCGCCGTACTTCTCGTAAAAGGCATGGGCCTTCTCGAAGGCGGCCTTGTTGAAGAAGCGCGAGTCCTCCCACTGGAAGACGCGCGGCCCGAAGTGCCGGCCGATGCTGTAGTTGCTCTGGTTGCCGAGGATGGCCGCCGCCGTCAGCAGCGCCATGGACAGGCCCAGGTCCATCAGCCCGACGCCACACATGGCGCCGACGACAAAGAGCAGGGAATCCCCCGGCAGGAAGGGCATGACGACCACGCCGGTCTCGACAAAGATGATCAGGAAGAGCAGCGCATACACCCAGGCGCCGTAACTCGCGACGAAGTTGGCCAGGTGCTGGTCGACRTGCAGGACGAAGTCGATGAGGAAGGGAAGGAAATCCATGGGCGGCGATTATCCCGGCCCGGACGTGACAGCCGGACGGCGCCGATAATCCGGTCGATGGATTTGCCCCTGCCCGACCTCCCTGCCCCACGCGCCATCCGCGAACTGCCCGATGAGCTGATCAGCCAGATCGCCGCCGGCGAGGTCGTCGAGCGCCCGGCCTCGGTGGTGCGCGAGCTGGTGGACAACGCACTGGACGCCGGCGCGAAGAACATCCAGGTCAAGCTGATGGCCGGCGGCGTGCGGGCCATCGTCGTCGAGGACGACGGCTGCGGCATCCCTGTCAACCAGTTGCCCTTGGCACTCAAGCGCCATGCAACGAGCAAGATCGCCAGCCTGAGTGACCTGGAATCCGTCGCGACGATGGGATTCCGCGGCGAGGCCCTGGCCGCCATCTCGTCGGTCTCCGACATGGCCATTGCCAGCCGCACGGCCGCCGACGCTCACGCCCACCGGCTGGACGCCCGCAGCGGCGAGCTGCAGCCGGCCKCCCGTGCGCGCGGCACCAGCGTCGAGGTGCGCGAGCTGTTTTTCGCCACCCCCGCCCGCCGCAAGTTCCTCAAGACCGACGCCACCGAGCTGGCCCATTGCGTCGAAGCCGTGCGCCGCCATGCACTGGCGCGTCCCGACGTCGGCTTTGCGATCTGGCACGAAGGCAAGCTCGTCGACCAATGGCGCGCCGCGTCCAGCGAGCAGCGCATTGCCGATGCGCTGGGCGCAGACTTTGTCACCGAGAGCCGCCCCTTCGAGCACAGCTTCGGCCCCTTGGCCCTGACCGGACGCGCCGGCCTGCCCGAGGCGGCGCGCTCGCGGGCCGACCAGCAATACGTCTGGGTCAATGGTCGCCATGTGCGCGACAAGCTCATCAGCCACGCCATCCGCTCCGCCTACGAGGACGTGCTGCACGGCCAGCGCCAGCCCAGCTATGTGCTCTTCATCGAGATCGCGCCCGAGCTGGTGGACGTGAACGTGCACCCGACCAAGATCGAGGTGCGCTTTCGCGACGGCCGCGCCATCCACCAATCGGTGCGCCGCGCCTTCATCGACGCGCTGGCCCAGTCGCGTGCGGACGCCGCCGGCGTCGAATCGGCCATGGCGCCGCTTGGCTTCGAGCCGACGATGCCGGCCACGCTCTTCGTCTCGGAGCCGCGCCCGGCCTACCAGTCCTATGTGCCGCCCGTGCCGCCGACGGCCGAGCAGGTCAGGCTGTCCCTGGTCCAGCACGAGGCCTTGTGGGCCCCTGGTGAAGCTCCTGAGCCCGAACCTGCGACAGCCGCGCCGACGATCAGCTTGAAGATGAAGTTGCCGGACGAGGACTGGCCGCTGGGCCGCGCCATCGCGCAGATCCAGGGCGTCTACGTCCTGGCCGAGAACAAGCAAGGCCTGGTCATCGTCGACATGCACGCGGCCCATGAGCGCGTCGTCTATGAGCGGCTCAAGGCCAGGCTCGGCGCGACCCAGATCGAAAGCCAGCCGCTGCTGATCCCGGTCAGCTTCGCCGCTACGGCCGAGGAGGTCGCCGCCGCCGAGCAGCATGCCGACACGCTGTCAAAGCTCGGCCTGGATGTCGCCCCGCTGTCCGCCCGCACCTTGGCCGTGCGCTCCCGCCCCGCCCTGCTTGCGGCCTCCGACCTCGTCGCGCTGACCCGCGAGCTGCTCGCCGAGATGGCCCAGTTCGACGCCAGCTCGGTGCTCGAACGCGCTCAGCATGAAATCCTCGCCACCATGGCCTGCCACGGCGCCGTGCGCGCCAACCGGCAATTGACGCTGGACGAAATGAACGCGCTGCTGCGCGACATGGAAGCCACTGAACGCGCCGACCAATGCAACCACGGCCGCCCCACCTGGCGCCAGCTCGACATGCGCGAGCTGGACGCTCTTTTCCTGCGCGGACGCTGAAAGAAAACGATGGCCACCATCACCCTCAAGGGCAAGCCCAAGCCTGCTGCCAAGACTCGCAACGCCGAGGGCGAGAAGCGCGCGCCGGTGCGCGGCAAGGGCGTCTCCAAGCCCCGCACGACGCTTGCCAAGGCGCAAGCCGACCGGGCCGAGCGCGAGGAGCAGTTCCAGAAGTCGCAAGCGCAGCGCGCCGAGCGGCCTGCACCGGCTCGCGACGAGCGGCCGGCTCGCCCGAAGCCGACGGGTTTCAAGTCTGACTGGCAGCAGCAGCCGCGTGGCGATGCGCCGCCGCGCCCCGAGCGTGGCCCGCGTGCACGACCCGACGAGCGCCCGCCGCAATACCGCGGCGACGCACCGCAGCGCCCAGAACGCGCCCCTCGCGCGCGACCGGACGAAGGCCCTCCTGCTGACCGCCCACCGCGCGTCGACCAACGCCGTGTGGCTAACCGCGGCCCCAACTTCGAGCCGCCGCAGCGCCCGCAGCAACGCCGCAACCCGGCTCGCGAAGTCGCGCCCGAGGACGGCGAACGCCTGTCCAAGCGCATGGGCGAGCTCAAGCTTGCTTCGCGTCGCGAGGCCGATGACTGGATCGCCGCCGGCTGGGTGCGCGTCAACGGCAAGGTCGCCGTGCTGGGCCAGCGCGTCGGCCCCGACGTGCAGATCGACATCGACCCCGCTGCCCGCAACCAGCAGGCTCAGCTCGTCACCGTGCTGCTGCACAAGCCCATCGGCTATGTGTCCGRCCAGGCCGAAGACGGCTATGACCCGGCGGTCGTGCTGTTCCAGCCCGAGAACCGCTGGGCGGAAGACGCCTCCGGCATCAAGCCCAACGCCGGCCACCACCGCAACCTGGCTCCCGCCGGGCGGCTGGACATCGACTCCACCGGCCTGCTCGTGCTGACGCAGGACGGCCGCATCGCCCGGGTGCTGATCGGCGACGACTCCGACGTCGAGAAGGAGTACCTCGTGCGTGTCGAGTTCGTCGGCCTGCCCGGTGCTGAAGCCGTGCCAGAGGGCACGCTGCCCAACGCGGCGCTGTCGAACAACAAACTCGCCCTGCTGAACCATGGCCTGGAGCTGGATGGCGAAGAACTCAAGCCCGCCAAGGTCAGCTGGCAGAACGAGCACCAGCTGCGCTTTGTGCTGCGCGAGGGCAAGAAGCGCCAGATCCGCCGCATGTGCGAACTGGTCGGCCTCAAGGTCGTCGGCCTGAAGCGCGTGCGCATCGGCCGCATTCCGCTGGGCCATCTGCCCGTCGGGCAATGGCGCTATCTGGCCCCGTGGGAAAAATTTTGACCCCCCCCTACCGGCTTCGCCGGCCCCCTCGAGGGGGCGCTGCCAGTGGCCTGGCAAAGCCAGTTCCACGGCAGCCACTTGGGAAGGCACCACGCCGTTGATGAGCCCCATTTGTCTCGCTGGCCCGACCGGCTGCGGCAAGACGGCGGCGGCCCTGGCGATTGCCGAGGTGCTGCCCGTTGAGATCATCAGTGTCGACTCGGCCCTGATCTACCGCGGCATGGACATCGGCACGGCCAAGCCCACGGCCGCTGAGCAGGCCGCGGTGCCGCACCATCTCATCGACATCCTTGACCCAACCGAGAGCTATTCGGCCGCCGAGTTCGTGCGCGATGCCAAACGGCTTGCTGCGGAGATCAGCGCGCGTGGCAAGCTGCCGCTGCTGGTGGGCGGCACGATGCTGTACTTCAAGGCGCTGTTCGATGGCCTGTCGACGCTGCCCCAGGCCGACGCCGACCTGCGTGCCGCCATCGACGCCGAGGCGGCCGAGCGCGGCTGGCCAGCGATGCATGCGGAGTTGGCCAAGCTCGACCCTGAAACGGGCGCCCGCTTGGCACCCAACGACAGCCAGCGCATCCAGCGCGCGCTGGAAGTCATCCGCCTGACCGGCCAGCCCCTGAGCGCACTGCATGCCGCGTCGCGTGACGAAGGCGTCGACTGGCCGTTGTTCTCGTTGGAGCCTGATGACCGCGCATGGCTGCACGGGCGGCTGGCGCAGCGGTTTGACGCGATGCTGGCTGCTGGCTTGGTCGATGAGGTCAAGGGGCTGCGTGCGCGCGGTGACCTGTCGTTGGCGCTGCCATCGATGCGCTGCGTCGGCTACCGGCAGGTGTGGGAGGCGCTGGACGCCAACGACTTCGCCGACCTGCGCGACCGCGGCGTCGCGGCGACGCGTCAGCTTGCCAAGCGGCAAGTGACCTGGCTGCGCAGCATGCCCAAGCGTCGCGTCATTGCCTGTGATGGGCCGCAGCCGATTCCTGAATTGCTGGCTGGATTGCAGAGGCTGCTGAACGCATGACGGTTCTCTCCGCTCGCGGGCTCGTGAAGAGTTACGCCGACACGCCGGTGTTTGCCGGCATTGATCTGGACCTGGCCCCTGGCGAGATCGTTGCGCTGTTGGGCGAGTCGGGCAGTGGCAAGTCGACGTTGCTGAACTGTCTGGCGGGGTTGGACGAGGCCGATGCGGGCTCGATCACGCTGGCAGGGCAGGACTTGCGGCCACTRGACGATGAAGCCCGATCAGCGTTGCGGCGGGAGAAGCTGGGGTTTATCTTCCAGGCCTTCCACCTGCTGCCGCATCTGAGCGTGGCGGACAACGTGGCGTTGCCGTTGCGGCTGCTGGGTTTGCGTGACGACGGCCGGGTGGCGGAGATGCTGGCGGCGGTGAACCTTGGGGCGTTTGCCGCTCGCATGCCGCGGCAACTGTCAGGTGGGCAGCTACAACGTGTGGCGATTGCGAGAGCGCTGGTGCACAAGCCTCGCCTCGTTCTGGCGGATGAGCCGACGGGCAATCTCGATGCGCGGCATGCGGCTGAAGTGCTGGAGTTGCTGCGGCGTTGCACGCACGAGGCTGGCGCGGCTTGCTTGCTCGTGACTCACTCTGAAGTTGCCGCTCAATCGGCTGATCGGCGGTTGCGGCTGGATGCGACAGGGTTGCATGAGGCGTAACTTTGGCTTGGCGCCAAGGCCCAGCCGGGATTTCGTCCCGGCGGCCGACCTACTTTTTGCGCCGCCAAAAAGTAGGCAAAAAGCTCTCCCCTGCAAAACCGCCCCTGACGGGGTCCCCTGCGATGCTCGAAGCCCAGGGCCGCGCCCAACTCACTTCGCTACGCTCCGTTCAAACAAAGGGGCGCGAAGTCAGAGCTTGAGGCTCGCTGCGCTCGCGCCCTGGGCTTCTG
>NZ_JBFUMO010000278.1:0-7401 GCF_054049355.1 Roseateles sp. P5_E11
GGTGAGGACAAGCCCATGCGCTTCACCGAAGCCGTGAAACCCAGCTGGTTCAAGCGCGTCTTCGGCGCCAAGTGATGGGAGCCGCGCAATGGGATTCCTGAACTTTTTCCTCGGCGAGAAGAAGAGCTCGGCCAGCGTCGCCAAGGAGCGGCTGCAGCTCATCCTCGCGCACGAGCGCAACGGCCGCAGCTCCAGCCCCGACTATCTGCCGCAGTTGCAGCGCGAGCTGGTGGCCGTCATCAGCAAATACGTGTCGATCAACCCTGAAGACATCAAGGTGCACATGGAGCGCCAGGGGGATCTGGAAGTACTCGAAGTCAAGATCGAACTCCCGGAGCCTGGCGGCCGCTAAACCTACGGTCGAGCGGCGCGCGCCTGCTCGCGCCGCATGAAGAGGTAGAGGCTCTCGACCTTGGCGCGCGCCCACGGCGTCTTGCGCAGGAACTTCAGGCTCGACGCCACGCTGGGGTCGATCTGGAAGCACTTGATCGCAATGCGCTGGCCGAGTTCGGCCCAGCCGAAATGCTCCACCAATGCGGTCACGATGGCCTCAAGGGTGAGGCCATGCAGCGGGTCTTTGGACTGGTTGGTTGACATGGGCTGCACTTATGCGAAGTAGGTAGTTTCGGTATTCGGGCCGAGCGCCGGGCCGCTCCCAAGCCGGCCCGTCTGGCGATGTGCTCGCGGCTTGATGCCGTGAGCATCGCCGTCCCCTCGGGGGCTGAGGCCGGACATATTGCGCCCAGTGGGCGCAATATGCCTGCTGAAGAGCTGCGGCACTGCCGCGGCGCGGTCTGCAAGACCGGCTGGGCTCGCCCGCGTGCAGCGTGGCGAGACCGGACGAGGGGCACATCATTCGTGTGTGAACTGGTCTGAGTTCTTGCCCTTGTACTGGGCGTAATAGCGCTTGATCTCGGCCATGTCGGCGTCGACATCGCCGGTCGGCCGGAACAGCGGGCCGAGGCCAACGAGCTTGCGCGGGTAGTCCATGTGCGCCATGACGATGGGCAGTTTCGCCGTGACGGCGATCCAGTAGAAGCCGGTCTTCCAGTAGATGGTCTTGCTGCGCGTGCCCTCGGGGGGCACGATGAGCTGCACCGGGCCGTCGGCGGCCTGCAGGGCCTCGGCTGAGGCGGCGACAAGATTGCTGGACTTGTCGCGATCCACCGGGATGCCGCCCAGCCAGCGCATCAGCCCGCCGAACGGGAACCTGAAGATCGACGCCTTGCCCATCCAGTAGGGCGTCAGGCGCAGCGCAAAGGAAGCGAACAGCGTGTAGGGCAGGTCCCAGTTGCTGGTGTGCGGCGCAGCGATGAAGACGCTTTTGCGCGCCTCGGGCTGCAGCTCGCCCTGAACGGTCCAGCCTGCCAGCTTGAGCCAGGCCACGGACAAACCCCGCAGCAGGGTGCTCAGCCCCGGGGTCGTGAAGATGGTGCGATGCATGGCCGCGATTGTCCCRTGCGCCGGTCTGCCTCAATCTGCGGCAACGCAAGAAAAGCGCTGTTGTGCCAAGGACTTGGGCTTGCAGCCCGCAGGCTGTGCACGGTGTTGTCCACAGATGCTGTGGACGGCCGCTGCGGCTCATGCCTTCTTTCATGCCGTTCATCGCACGCCGGCTTGCCGGGCCGCGCGCCAAACGCCATGCTGCGCGGCGTCTCACCACCTGCCCACCGCCATGCGACAACACGCCACGCCCGCCTTCGCCCTGTCTGTTTTGCTGGTCGGCACCGCCCACGCAGGCCAACCCGCCACGCCCGCGGCCATGACGGCCTATGCCGACCAACTGCTCGACGCGCAGAAGCTGAAACGCGATGGCCCCGGCGTCACGGTGCTGGTCGCGCGCGGTGACCAGCTTCTCTACAAGGGCGCTCGCGGCATGGCCAGCATCGAGCTCGGCGTGCCCCTGCAGCCTGRCCAGCTGATGCGCATCGGCTCCGTCACCAAGCAGTTCGCTGCCGCGGCCCTGCTCAAGCAGATCGATGAGGGCAAGGCCCGCCTCGATGATCCGCTGTCCAAATTCCTGCCCGACTATCCCAATGGCAGCCAGATCACGCTGCTGCAGCTGCTCAACCACACCTCGGGCGTCAAGAGCTACACCGGCATCCCGGGCTATATGGGCAACCCGGTGCGCCGCGACCTCAGCACGGCCGAGCTGATCAAGGAGTTCAAGGACCTGCCGGCGGACTTCCCGCCCGGCGAGAAGTGGGCCTACAACAACTCCGGCTATGTACTGCTCGGCGCCGTCGTCGAGGCCATCTCGGGCAGGAGCTGGCACCAGTCCATCGACGAGCTGCTGCTCAAGTCGGCGCAGATCACCAGCGTGCACTACCAGGCCGGCGACAGGCTCTTCAAGGGCATGGCCCAGGGCTACACGCTGAATGCCCAGCGCGAGGTGGCGCCGGCCGGCTTCCTCAGCATGACCCAGCCCCATGCCGCCGGCGCACTGATCGCCAACACCGAAGGCCTGTGGCGCTGGAACCAGGCGCTGCATGGCGGCAAGCTCGTCAGCAAAGCCAGCTACGAGCGGATGACCACGCCGGAAGGCCCGGCCAAGGCGCATCACTATGGCTTTGGGATCGGCACTGACGTGCTGCGCGACCAGCCCGTGCTGGCCCACAACGGCGGCATCCACGGTTTTGGGTCGCTGCTGAACTACCTCCCCAAGAGCCAGACGACCGTCGTCATCTTGCGCAACAGCGACGCCCCTGGCTTCGCGACGGACCTGGTGGCGCGCAAGCTCGCGGCCTTTGCCATCGGCGAGCCCTTTGCCGAGCACAAGCCCGTGGCGGTGCCGGCCGAGCAACTTGCGAGCGCCGAGGGCGTCTATACCCGTGAGGACAAGCGGTCGCGCACGCTGCGGTTGAAGGACGGCGTTCTGCAAGGGCAGCGTACCGGTGGCGGCACCGCGGCGTTGGTCCCGCTCGGGCAGGACCGCTTCGCTTTCCCCGATTCCGTCGACGAGCTGCAGCTTGAACGCACGGCCGACGGCAAGGTCATCGGCATGCGGGTGTTCAACAACGGCGAGAAGGAAGGCGGGCGCTGGACGCGCAGTGGCGAGCTGCCGCCCGAGCCCGCCTTCATCACGCTCAACCCGGCGCAAATGCAGGCTTTGGTAGGCGACTACAGCTCGCCGCAGTTCTCCATCAAGGTCTTCATCGACGACAAGGGCCGCCTGCAGGGCCAGGCACCAGGCCAGCCGGCGTTTGAACTGATGGCCACCTCCCCTCGCCAGGTCCATGTGCCGCAGGTCGCGGCGCAACTCGACTTCAGCGCCGACGAGGGCAAGGCCGCCTCGGTAACGTTGAACCAGGGCGGCAACAAGCTCGTGATGGCGAGGAAGTGATGCGTCAGGCCCGTTGCAGCGTCACATCGCTGCGCGGGCAGGCCACGCAGGGCAGGGCCCAGCCTTCAGCCTTTTCCTCGGCCGAGAGACCTGGCCAGGGAATGCTGTGCTCGACGCGCCCCTCGATCACGCGCGCGATGCAGGTGCGGCAGGTGCCGTTGCGGCAGGACCAAGGCAGGGCAAGCCCCGCCGCCAGGCCGGCCAGCATCAGGGGTTGGTCGGCGGCGCAGTCGAAGGTCTCGCCACCGGGCAGCAGGGTCACGCGAAATAGGGCTGTCTCGGACATGACCGTCATCATGCCGCCAGCGCCGCTAGCATCCGTGTGCCGGCTCGCAAGGCCGGCAGCGTTCTCAGGGCGGGGCGAAATTCCCCACCGGCGGTATCTGGGCGAAGGCCTGGGAGCCCGCGAGCGCCTTCGCCGCTTCGGCGGCAAAGGGTCAGCAGACCTGGTGCGATGCCAGGGCCGACGGTCACAGTCCGGATGAAAGAGATCGCGGAGCGTCGGCGTGCTTGCTTGAGCGGGCACGCCGCTGCTGCGTGCGCTTGCCCTGATTCTGGAAAAACCGTCTTTCAAGAGGACACCATGAATCAGACCCTCAATCCCACCTTCAACCTGACCCGCCTGCCGCGCGTGGCCATCGTGGCCGCCAGCTGGCACAAGGACATCGTCGGCGTCGCCGTGTCGGCCATCCGGCATGAATTCGACCGATGTCGAATCCCCGCGGAGCAGGTGACGGTCATCGACGTGCCCGGGGCCTTCGAGATCCCGCTGCATGCCAAGCGGCTTGCCCTCAGTGGCCGCTTTGACGCCGTCATCGCCTGTGGTCTCGTCGTCGACGGCGGCATCTACCGTCACGATTTCGTCGCCCAGACCGTCATCAGCGCGCTGATGCAGGTGCAGCTGGAAACCGACGTGCCGGTGTTCTCCGCCGTGCTGACGCCGCACCACTTTCATGAGCATGGCGAGCACAAGCGCTTCTTTGCCGAGCATTTCTCCACCAAGGGCCAGGAGGTGGCACGCGCCTGCCTCGCGACAATAGCGAGCCTGGACCAGCTGAACGCGCTGGTCGCCTGACCTCGCTACCCGCGCGGCGCACTCGATGCGCCGCGCCTTGAATCCCGACTGCATGCTTGCCGCCCGCTACCTCGCTGGCTACCCGCCCGAACTCATCGCCCAGGCCGAACAGCTGCGCCTGGACGGCCRCCTGGCCGACCATCTCGCCCGCCGCCTGCCTGAGCGCCACGAGGTGCGCAGCGATGGCGCCCTGTTCGACTATGTGCAGGCGCTCAAGGCCCGCCACCTGCGCAATGCCGAGCCGCTGAATTTCGTCGGCTATGACGCCAAGCTGCGCGTGCTGCAGCAGGCGCTGGGGACGCACACCCGCCGCACCCAGGTGCAAGGCTCAAAGCTGAAGATGCGCCGCGAGATCCGCGTGGCCACGCTGTTCAAGGAGGCGCCGGCCGCGCTGCTGCGCATGATCGTCGTGCACGAGCTGGCGCATCTGCGGGAGCTGGAGCACAACAAGCCCTTCTACAAGCTCTGCCAGCACATGGAGCCGGACTACTTCCAGCTGGAGTTCGACCTGCGGCTCTATTTGATGAACCAAGAGGAGTCGAAATGATCCTCTTGGCGCCCATGGAAGGGCTGTTGGATCACATCTTGCGCGATGTGTTGACCCGCGTCGGCGGCGTGGACCGCTGCGTGTCCGAGTTCATCCGCGTGACCGACCAGTTGCTGCCCGGCCGCGTGTTCACGCGCATCGTGCCGGAGCTGAGGAACGGTGGGCGCACGGCAGCCGGCGTGCCGGTGCATCCGCAGTTGCTGGGTTCCGACGTGACCTGCCTGGCCGAGAACGCCGGGCGACTGGCCGAGCTGAAGCCCGAGGGCATCGACCTGAACTTCGGCTGCCCGGCCAAGTGCGTCAACCGCCACCGTGGCGGCGCCGTGTTGCTGGACGAACCCGAGCTGATCCACGAAATCGTCTCCGCCGTGCGCCGTGCGGTGCCGATGGACGTGATGGTGTCCGCCAAGATGCGCCTGGGCTATATGGATGACAGCCGCACGCTCGAAGTGGCCCGCGCGATTCACGACGCGGGCGCCCAGGAGATCGTCGTGCATGCCCGCACCAAGGCTGATGGCTACAAGCCGCCGGCCTACTGGGAGCGCATCGCCGCCGTGCGCGAGGCCGTGCCCATCACCATCATCGCCAACGGCGAGATATGGACCGTCGAGCATGCCGAACTGGCCCGCGAGCGCAGCGGCTGCGAACACCTGATGCTGGGCCGCGGCATGGTGGCCGACCCGGGCCTGGCGCTGCGCGTGGCGGGCAGGCGCGCCGAGCCGGTGCCGTGGGCCGAGCTGCTGCCGCTGATGCAGGTCTTCTTCGACCAGGTCCGTGCCACGGTCGCTGCGAAGCATCAGGGCGGTCGACTCAAGCAGTGGCTGCACTACCTGAAGCGCGCCTACCCCGAAGCCGATGCGGCCTATGCCGAGCTGCGCACCGTGAACTCGGCCGACGATTTGGCGACGCGCCTGTTCGCTGCCTGAGTCACAGCTCGAAGGCCGCGCGCATCGCGTCGGACAGCTTCATGCGCCGACCTTCCTGCGCGAGCCGTTCCATGTCCTCCGTGCTGAACCGCTCCGCCAGCCCTGCCGCGAGCATCGCGCGGTCGGCGGCCTCGTTGGGCTGTCGCTGCATCTGCCCGTGAGCCTCGAACTCCCGGTCCGCCGCGCCGGCCAGTTGCGCGGCCAGCGCCGTGCGGCCGGCTTGCAGATGCAGCAGCGCCAGCGCGTCCAGAGACACCCACAGTTGGTCATCCACCGCCAGCCGACCCAGGCGAGCTGGGGCTTGCCGCGCCACCTCGCGGGCGCGCTCGAACCGGCCCTGTGCGACCAGCGCGCCGATCAGGTTGCCCATGATGGTGGCCAGGCAGGCCAGGTCGCCGGCATCGCCCGGCTCGGCCAGCAGCGCCTCGCCCAGCTGCACGGCCAGGTCCAGCTCACCGGCGGCGCGGGCCTGGTCGGCCAGGTTCAGCCGGGCGCGCATCACGCCGGCGTCGAAGCCACCACGCTCGCACAGCGCCAGCGCCGCCTGGTAGCAGCGCCGGGCCTCGTCATGCCGGCCTGAGGTCAGGTGCAGCACGGCTTCGGTCGTCAGGCCGCGCTCCAGCACGGCAGCCGGCCAGCCGGGGCTTTCCAGCGTGCGCGCGGCGGCCAGTGCGGCGCGGGCTTCGGGGCCGTCGACGCGCCAGTTGAAGGCGTGTTCCACCAGCGACAGGTATTCGCCTCGCTCGTCGCCCAGCTCGCGGTACAGCCGGGCGGCGCGCTCGGCGGCGTCGCGCGCCAGGCCCGGGTGGATGGCGCTGTGACAGCGCGCGCAGGCCGACCAGAAACGGGCCAGCTCCGGCTTTGCAATGGTGGTGTCGTCCGCCAGCCGCGCGGCCAGCGCCAGCGCGTGCGGGCGGGCCTGCGTTGCGCGGGGCATCCACAGCGGCGCGGCGGCGCCGAACAGGGCCACGGCGCCGGTCAAGTCGTGCTCGCCGGCCCATGCCAGCGCTGCCCACAGCCCGGGCAACTCGGGTTCATAGCGCGATTTCCAGGCGGCATACGGCAGCCGCCATGACTCTTCGTAGGCGTCGTCCAGCAGCCAGCGCAGCCCCCCACAGTGGCGGGCCTGGGCCAACGCCGTCTCGCCGGCGGCGGCGAGCTTGTCCAGCGCGAAAAGGCGCATGGTTTCCAGCAAGCGCAAGCGCCGCTGCGCCGTGCCGCGGTCGATGCTGACGAGGGACCGCTCGACCAGGCTGAGCACTGTGGCCACCGCGGCTGCGGCGGGCAGCTTGTCGTCGGCCAGCACCAGGGCTGCGCCTTCCAGCGAGAAGCTGCCCGGGAACACGGCCAGGCGGCGCAGCACGAGGCGTTCGCGCTCGGCCAGCAATTCGTGCGACCAGCTCAGGGCTTCGGCCAGCGCATTGCGGCGCGACGGGCTGCGCGCATCGCTGGGAGCCAGCAGCGTCAGCCGCTGGTGCAGCCGCGCGGCCAGGCCGTCCAGCCCCAGCAC
>NZ_JBFUMO010000279.1:0-7391 GCF_054049355.1 Roseateles sp. P5_E11
GGCCTGAGCGTGCGCGTGCAGGACAGCTATCTGGCCGGCGCGGGCCTGCTGCATGCAGCTCTGCTTGGCGTGCTCGACATGGCTCGCCAGCAGGGCGGGGGCGAGCTGGCGCGCGGGGAGCTGATGCGTTTCCTGGCCGAGGCGCCCTGGTACCCCACGGCCCTGCTACCCAGCCAGGGCGTGAGCTGGGCGGCGGTGGACGCGCGCCAAGCCGATGCCACGCTGGCCGACGGCGCTGTCTCGGTGACGCTGCGCTTCAAGTTCGGCGATGCCGGCCTGGTGGACACGGTGCGCGCCGAGGCGCGCGGGCGCAAGGTGGGCCGGATGACTGAAATGGCCCCCTGGGAAGGGCGCTGGAAGGAGTGGACGACCCGCGACGGCATGCGCGTACCTCTGGCCGGCGAGGTGGCCTGGCTGCTGCTCAGCGGGCGCCAGACCTATTGGCGCGGACGCCTGGGCAAGCTGCGCTACCGCTTCAGCGCTTGATGGGGGCGGGTCCTTGTGGCTTCCTTGTCGGAGCCCTAGGCCAAGGCGACGAATGCCTGCCCGAACAGGCCACCCATCAGCACCGCGCCCAGGCCGACCAGGAACACCCAGGGCGAACGGCGTCTGGCCATGCTCAGGAAGCTTTCCTCGCGGCAAGCTGGTGGGTCTTCGTTGCGGTAGATGGGGACGGGCGGGCCGTCGGTGCGCATGCGAACGCGAGCCGAAGGATCGGCTTGGAGGGTGGCGTTCATCGCGCCCCCTTCTGGCCCTTGCGGCCGGCGTGCTTGTGGCGCTCGGGCATGTGGGCCGACGGCTTGGGCAGCTCGGGCTTGATATCCAGCACGGGCGGGTGGCCGGCGGGTTCCGCGGGCTTGTTCTTGGCCTTCATCGACTGCTTCATGGGGTGCTCCGGCATTGAGGTCCAGGCGACGAAGGATTTCTGGCCAGGACTGCCGAGACCTTAGGGCGGCCGTGCGCGCTTGACTGTGCGGCAGCGCACCCGTGGCATGCCGCGCTGTGTGCGCCGCCGCACAGACCCGTCGTAGCGCACGCGTCCAAGCTCCTCCTGCCCTTGCTGCACAGGCCCCCATGAAAGCAGAGCCACAGCGCCGTCCGCCCGCGATGCCCGCACCCAGCGATGCCGATCTCGCCTACATGGCGCAGGCGGCATTGACGTGGAACCCCTCCCTGCCCCCGGGCGGGGTCCGGGCCCGCGTTGAAGCCGGCTGGCTGACCTTGTCGGGTGAAGTGCGCTGGCACTACCAGCGGCAGGACGCGGTCAATTGCGTGCGCCATCTGCCGGGACTTGCCGGCGTCAACAACTGCATCACGGTGCAACCGTCAGCGACGCACGCGCCCTTCAGGGACGCTACCTGAAGCGTGCAAGGCATGGCGCGCGCCTACAACCGGCCCATCAGCCAGAGCACGATGAGGATCAGCAACACCAGGCCGATGCCGCCCGAGGGTATATAGCCCCAGCTGCGGCTGTGCGGCCAGGTCGGAAAGGCGCCGACCAGCAGCAGGATCAGTACGATCAAAAGAATGGTTGAGATGCTCATGACGTTCTCCTTGAGCGAAGGCGCTCGGCCTGATTCATGCCGACGCCGCCGAAGCGGCGGGTGTCACGACGACAACGGCGGTGGCGCCTGCTTTGCCGGCCTCGCCCGTGGCGCCGGTGGCCCCGGGTGGCCCCGGTTCGCCCGCAGGGCCGGGGGCGACGATGACCGTGGGCGGTGGTTCATTGCGCTGGCAACCGCCCAGCAGCAGCGTCAGCATGGGCAAGCACAGGGCCAGCGCTGTTGAGCGTGAAGACATGAAGATTCCTTTGCGACAGACCACACCGGGAGGTGCTCCAGCGCAAGGTAGCCACGCGCTGCGGTCGTGTCGGTGCGGTAGCGCACCAGGGGTGCACCGGCAGTTCGGACTACCCCGTTGCCGGCCCGCCGGTATGTAAGCGGCTCAACGTCCTACAGCCACGCGCTGGCGCTGAGGACATTGTTGAGGGGCGCTCAAGGTTGAGCAGTGCAGGTCTCAGGCATGAGAACCCCCTTCCGACTGAACGTGCCGAATTGGTTCGACAACCTCGGCTCCGAGTTGCTCCGGTCGCACGCGGCGCCGAGGCCGCTGTGGCGTCGCGCCATTGAACAGCGCCGTAGAACGCGCCGACTGGCGCCGGCGGCCACCACTCGCACGCAACCACCACTGCYGGCACGCCCATGAGCGGCTTCTGGATCTCCACGCCCTTCTCCCAGGAGCCGCGCATCGTGCTGGTCCGCTGGCGGGCCTGGGAGGTGCAGGTGCCCAGCTACGACGCCCCCACCTGGCATCTCGTCGGCTACATCGAGGACGAGCACTGCGCCAAGGTCTCGTCGGCCGTGGCCTTTGTGCACATCGACACCGATGAAGTGACCACCAAGACGGGCCGCACCTATGCGCTCAACGGGCCGCCCAGCATCGATGCCGACGCGGCCCATCTCTGGGACAGCTGGCGCAAACAGCATGGCGCCGTGGTGCTGCGGGAGGTCACGACGGATGTGCTGGATGGGCGGCAGCCGGTGGCGGTGAACTTGATCCAGCCGCCGGGATAGTCTCCTTCCGTTTACCGGCGTGCCTTGAGGCCTGCCCAGGCCCCATAAATGGCCGCGGGGATGGTGACGAGGGTCGCCAGCGCCGTGAACCAAGCCGACTGCGCCGCGTCGGAGAGCAGCAAGCCGGTGGCAATGCTCAGTACACCGAACGCAGCTGCGTGCCAGTACGGCACGGTTGGAGCCAGGCGGGCGCAGATTGCGCCACCCATGGCAGTCGTCAACGTCCCGAGCACAAAGACAACTGCCAAGTACTCGGGTTGGGCGGGAAGCGCAGCGACATCAGCCGACGTCGAAACACTGCCTGGCCAAAGAGCAAGGACGGCAAAGCCCGAGACCATGTCCAAGGCGAGCATGCTGATGAGCCCGACTGCAAGGGCTCGTAAATTGAGGCGAGGTAACTCCATTGATTCCCTGTTGGCAAACCGAAGCGCCCGGCGCGGGCGCCTGAAGCCGCTATTCCTTGACGATTCGTCGGGCTGGCCAAGTCGGCGAGACCATCTCCGCGGCCACGCGGCTTTGCGGCCGCCCGCCCCTATTCCTCGAGGCGCTCTCGAGAATGCGAGGCCTCCCGGCGCTTCGAGCCAGCGACTGCCTTCGCCGGCAACCTCATGGCCCGCGGGTACTTTGTGCGCCGAATCGAATCTCGCGACTGATCCCTCATCTAAATCAAGCACTTAGACATCCTTCACTCCCCATATCCCGCCGCCGATGGATCGCATTTGGTGCGAATGCCGACATCGATGGGTGCATAAGATGCGATCGACCGTTTGATCCGATCAAAGCTGCGATCTCCAGCTCGCGGCTTGGCCCGCGGGCCTCCCACCTTCGCGCCCTTCTTGCGCGCCGAAGGAGCGCCACATCCGGTACCCACATCTCGTCGCTCTCCGCATCCAACTTCCACGCTGGGTCCTTCGCTTGCCGGTGGTCTCTAAGCGCGGCGAGCACCATCGGCATCCCGTCACGAAGCGTGGCGTGCCTTGGCTCACGTTGCGCGGTTTCGAGCCGCACTCGTTTGCGCGCGAGCTCAATAGGATAGAAGAAGACTTTGATCGTGTCCGCGGTCTTGTCGTCTAGCTAAGCCTCCAACCGAACCGTCGAGGACGTTATCGCGTCGCTGGAGGCGCTCTTCAAGAACAAGGGAATGGATGGGGACCCGAAGGCCAGCGTGGCCGCTGCGGTCGAATTGCTCAAGAACGGCGTCATAGGAAAGCTGGCACAGGAGAAAACCGATGAAATCCCTGTGCACTGAAGACGCAGTCCAGACCTCGCTGCTGAAGAAGTTGACGGACTGGGTCGACGACAAGACGCTGACTGGGCACACTGTCTGGTCGCTCTTCCCCGCGCCAGAAGGTGCAGAGGTCAAAGGCTCGGACGGCGCTACCTACAAGATCAAGGACAAGAAGGACCAGAAAATACGTGAGCGTCCAGCCGGGCCATCTTGAAGGATCGCCAGGCGCATAACGGCACATCGATGTCAACACCGCCTTCATGGTTGTATGGACTGCACTCAACCAAGCACTTGCCCCAGCATGCGGTGATGCAGCGGCATGCGCGCCACCGTAGCGGCGAGGGCATCTCGCCGGCCCTTCAACGCGGACAGCGCGCGCTCGGGTGGAATTTCGGCGATGACGGGATCGTCCCGCTCGGGCCAGTGCTCCATGCCGGCATGGATGGCCAGCCAGCTGGTCGCGTCGAAGCCCTCCTCGTCGTACTCGTGCAGCACGCCGTAGCGCCGCCACAGCTCCAGGCGGAACGCCAGCGTGTCGGGCAGTTCCATGCGGCTCACATGGCGCCACAGCTCGCTGTCGCGGCGGCGCGTGAGGCAGTAGTGCAGGATGATGAAGTCGCGGATGCGCGCGAAGCGACGCACAGAGCCTTCGTTGAACAGCGCGCGGGCATCGTCGTCCAGCGGCCGGCCCTCGGTCAGCAACGTCATCAGTCGGCTGATGCCGTCCTGGATCAGGTAGATGCTGGTGGACTCCAACGGCTCCAGGAAACCCGAGGACAGGCCGATGGCAATGACGTTGTTGACCCAGAAGCGCTGGCGGTGGCCGGTGGTGAATCGCAGCAGCCGCGGCTCGGCCAGCTGCTTGCCGTCCAGCCGATCCAGCAATTGCTCGCGGGCGCGGTCCGCGTCGATGAATCGGCTCGCGAACACATGGCCGTGCCCGGTGCGGTTCTGCAGGGGGATGCGCCAAGACCAGCCGCCCTCCAGCGCGGTGGCCTGGGTATAGGGCGTGAGCTGATCGCCGCTACGCTCGCAGGGGCAAGCCCAGGCGCCGTCCACGGGCAGCCAGTGGCTGAAGTCGACGAAGGGCTCGGCGAGCGTGCCGCCCAGCAGCAGGGAGCGGAAGCCCGAGCAGTCGATGAACAGGTCGGCCTCGATGCGGCGGCCGTCGTCCAGGTGAACCGCCGCCACGCCGCCATCGGGGCGGCGCAGCACGTCGACGATGCGCCCCAGCGTGTGCCGCGTGCCGCGCTGCACAGCAAGCCTGCGCAGGAACGCCGCGTACTGCACGGCGTCGAAGTGGTAGGCGTACTTGAATTGCGAATCGTTCTGGGGCAGCACGAAGCGGCCCTGCATGGCCATCACGGTCGGCAGGCATTGCGTGCCCAGCGGGTCCACCAGGCCCATGCGGCGGTGCTGGGCCCACAGCGTCTGCGAGCCGAACAGGTTGCCGTGCATTTTTCGACGCGACGTGAGCACCAGGTCCAGCGTCTTCTGAGCACGGAATCCGGCGCCTGACGAGCACCTTGTCCGGAGGTGTCGCGCAGGGCAGCGTGTCCGGTGACTTGACCACTCGGTCCAGCGCCGGGTGCGGAGATGCTGGCTGCTTCAGGCTGGCGAGAGCCATTCACAGTTCGTCAGTTGAACGTCGGCTGCAGCGGCAAGCGGTCGCCCGCGGTGTGCCGGCGCCTATGACCGCTTTGCCTTCGAGCTCCGGCGCTCCTTGACTGGCCTCTGAGGCCTGGCGCCATCGTCCACCGTGTGCAGCGTCCGGAGGAAATTACAGCCGCTCAGCGTTTTTTTGTGGAGAGCGCATCCTGCAGCACGCTGGCCAAGCGCTCCGCGGAGGTCGGCTTGACCAGCACCGTGAAGCCTTGAGCCATGGCCAGCCGGATCTGCTCGGAGTAGCCCGTCATCACGATGACGCAGTTGTGGTGCCGTCGGACCGGCTGCGGGACCACAATGTGGTAATACCAAAGTTGCTATGTGGCAAAGTGGCAAGACCGCAATTTGGTCAATCCGCAGCAGTGTCCTCCTTCATCTGCCCACCCAACATGCAACGCTGCGCCTGCATTGGCGCCTGTAAACGCTTGGCGAAGACTTCTGGTTCGGCCGCACGCTGCTGCATCCGACGATGCCGGCGTGTGCCGAAGCGCTCGGGCGCTTAGCCGTCGTTGGGCTGCGGACCTAGCCCGCCGTGGTCCGCCTCTTGTACCTCCATGCCACCTGTCGTAACGCCGATTCCTTGTTTGACTACTTCCATGAGAAACATCAATCTGACGTCCCTGTGCACGCTGGCCAGTGCGTTCCTTGCACTGCCGGCGAATGCTCAGTCGACCGGGGTTGCATCGCAGCCCGAGATCCATATCACGGCCGACCGGGTCAAGACCCGCATCAACCCCCGCATGTACGGTCTCATGACCGAAGAGATCAACTTTGCCTACGAAGGCGGCCTTTACGGTGAACTGATCCGCAACCGCAGCTTCAAGGGCGAAGCGGGTTACGCCTACCAGGCTGAGGAGCCGGTGTACTGGAACGCCGTCGGTGCGGCCGAGCTGGCCCTGGACAGGAACAACAAGCTCAACGACGCGCTGGACTTGAGCCTGGCGCTGACTCTCAAAAGCGCATCGCCCGAGCAGCCGGCGGGCATCCGCAACGGTGGCTACTGGGGCATCGGCCTCAAACCCGACACCAGCYACACCGTGTCCTTCTATGCCAAGGCTGAAGGCGAAATCGGCCCACTGCTGGCCTCGCTCGTCAAGGCTGGTGGCGCCTCGCTCGTCTCCGGCAAGGTGGACGGCGTCGGGCGCGACTGGAAGAAGTTCCAGATCACGCTGCGCACCGGCAGTGAGCTGGTGCCGTCCAAGGACAACGTCTTCACGCTCACCGCCAGCCGGCCGGGCAAGCTCTGGCTGCAACAGGTGTCGGTGTTCGGTCCCACCTACAAGAACCGCCCGAACGGGCTGCGCCCGGACCTGATGGAGCTGATGGCGGGCCTGAAGCCGAAGTTCCTGCGCTTTCCTGGCGGCAACTACGTCGAGGGCGACACCTTCGGGCAGCGCTTCGAGTGGAAGAAGACCATCGGCGACCCGGCGCAGCGGCCCGGCCACCGCAGCCCCTGGAACTATTGGTCCACCGACGGCATGGGCATGTTGGAATTCCTGCTGTGGTGCGAAGACCTCGGCATGGAGCCCCTGCTCGATGTGTTCGCGGGCTACGCCCTCAATGGCGAGCGGCTGTCCTCTGAAGAAGACCTGGCGCCCTTCGTGCAGGAAGCCTTGGACCAGATCGAATACATCATCGGCGGCGCTGACACCAAATGGGGCGCGCAACGCGCCAGGGACGGCCACCCCGAGCCCTTCAAGATGAGTCACGTCGAGATCGGCAACGAGGACGTCTTCGACAAGTCGGGCTCCTACGACAAGCGCTTCTCGATCTTCCACAAGGCGATCAAGGCCAGGTACCCGCAACTGACGCTCATTTCGACGATGGCGGCCAGCGCGACGCCTTCACAGCGCCCCGAGATGATCGACGACCACACCTACGCCTGGGGCGAGGCGCAGATGTACGAGCACCTGACCGACTACGAC
>NZ_JBFUMO010000280.1:0-7391 GCF_054049355.1 Roseateles sp. P5_E11
CGCAAGAGCATCGTGCTGGGCATCCAGCAGTTCAGTGCCGCAGACCTGGCGGAGGTCCAGGCGGCGGGGCAGAAGCTGCAGATCCGCGTGCTGGGCCTCGCCGTCATCGCGCCCGATGTCACGCCGGAACTGGCGCTCGCCACCATCGAGTCGCTGACCGTGCTTGGCGCCCTCCACGCCAGTCCCGCCGTCAAAACGGCCCTGGTCGGGCGGCTGCTTTAAGCCGGGCCGCTCGACTCTTGAAAGTCCCCATGCATCCGCAATTCGGTCAATTGATGAAGAACGCCACCGCGCTCACGCGTGCCGGCGACCTGCAGGCCGCGATGGCGGCCATCACCGAGGCGCTGGAACGCAGCGCAGCGCCGGTTCGCCCCTCCCCACCGCTGGATGACGCCGTCATTGACGTCGAAGCGCGTGTCATTGAAGAAGGGATGCCGGCGGCCGCTCCTGAAGTCAGCGCGAACTCGCAGTTCGTCAGCGGCCACTACACCCATCGCGCTGGCGTACGCGACTACCGCCTGTTCATCCCGCCGGCCCAGGCTGACAAGCCGCGCGCGTTGGTCCTCATGCTGCATGGCTGTACGCAGAATCCCGACGACTTCGCCAAGGGCACGCGCATGAACGCGCTCGGTGCCGAATACAACGCGCTGGTGCTTTACCCGGCACAGGCGCGCCAGGCCAATGCGCAGGGCTGCTGGAACTGGTTCAAGCACAACCACCAGGGCCGCAACCGCGGCGAACCCGCCTTGTTGACCGCGATGGTTCAGCACATCGCTGCCAGCCACGGCGTCGACGCCAAACACATCTTTGTGGCCGGCCTGTCCGCCGGCGGCGCGATGGCGGCGATCCTGGCCGACACGCACCCAGACGTCTTCGCCGCGGCAGGCGTGCACTCCGGGCTCGCTGCCGGTGCGGCGCGCGACTTGCCGGGCGCACTGGCCGCGATGCAGGGCCGGAGCAGCCCCACGCCGTCGGACAAGGCCAAATCCGGCGTGCGCATGATCGTCTTCCACGGCGATGCCGATGCCACGGTCCATCCGAGCAATGCCGACCAGGTGGCGGCCACCCACGGCTGCACCGCCGTCAGCGTGGATGAACAGCAAGGTCTCCAGCGCGGCGGGCGTTTTTGCAGGCGGCGGCTGCACAAGGACGCGCAAGGCCAGGTCGTGACCGAGCAATGGCTGGTGCGGGGTGCCGGCCACGCCTGGTCGGGCGGCGATCCGTCGGGCTCCTACGCGGACGCTCGTGGGCCTGATGCCAGCGCGGAAATGATGCGTTTCTTCTTCGAGCGCTGAACGCAGCGCTCAGGCCGCCGCCGCAGCAAACGGCCGCCGTGGCAGGCGCATGAACATCAGCGCCGACAGGAAGGCGCCCATGCCCAGTGCGAATGCGCCGATGAAGAGCCAGGCGTAGCTCGAGAACGAGTCGTAGATCAGCCCGCCCAGCACCGGCCCCAGCGCCATGCCGATGCTGCTGGCCATGGTGGTGCCGCCGATCACCGTGCCCATCATGCGCAGCGGGAAGTTCTCGCGTGCGATGACGGCGAACAGCGGCATCACGCCGGCGTAGGTGAAGCCGAACAGGGCGGCTACCGTGTAGAAGCTCTTCAGCTCGCGCGCATACAGATAGCCCAGCACCACCACCGCCTGAGCCAGCAGGGCCAGCACCAGCGTGCGCGCGGCACCGAAGCGGTCGCCCAGCAGCCCGAACACGAGACGGCCGCCCATGCCGGCCAGCCCCTCCAGGCTGTAGATCGACACGGCGGCCATCAGCGGGATGCCGCAGGTGACGGCATAGCTCACCGTGTGGAAGATCGGGCCCGAGTGCGTGGCGCAAGTCAGGAAGCTGGTGAGCACCAGGATCAGGAAGGGTGCCGAGCGCACCGCTTGGCCGACGGACATGCCGGGTTCCTGCGCCTGGCCCGGTGTAGTGGCGGCCGCCGTCAGCGCCGGTGGCCGGCGCACGAGCATCGCTGCCGGCAGCATGATGACGGCCACCAGCGCCGCGACGATCTGCAGCGTGCTGCGCCAGTCGTGGCCCTGCACCAGCCAGGCCACCAGCGGCGACATGGTCAGCGGCGCCATGCCCATACCCGCCGAGACCAACGACACAGCCAAGCTGCGCCGCGTGTCGAACCAGCCGGTGACGCAAGCCATCAGCGGCGCAAAGATCGCCGCGGCGCTGACACCGACGATGGCGCCGAAGCAGAGCTGGAAAGCCACGAGCGAGGTGGCGAGGCTGGCCAGCACGAGGCCGGCGGTGAGGAACAGGGCACCCGTCACCACCACGAGGCGCGGGCCGACGCGATCGGACAGGGCACCCCAGAACATGCTGCCGACCGCGAGTGCGACGAAGGCGACCGTCATGGCGGTGGAGATGCCCGTGGTGGACCATCCGGTGTCCAGCGCGATGGGCCGCAGTAGCACGGGCAGGGAAAACAGCGCGCCGATCGCCACGCAGCCGAGCAGGCCGCCCGCGGCGACGATGATCCAGCGGTAGTGCTCGCGCAGGGACGTTGACCAGGAGGGCATGGCCGGTCCTTTCTTCAGGAAACTGAATGGGTGCAGCCCTCTCCGGGGCCGTCGATCTGGCGCAGTTCGCACACGAGGTCCCAGCCGGTGCCGTGCAGGCGCAGGAAACGCTGGGTCAGCTCGAATGCCTCGGCACGGGAGGGCGCCTCGAAGATGGCGTAGCCGGCGATGACCTCCTTGGTCTCGGTGAAGGGGCCGTCCACCACCGAGAGCTGGCCGTCGCGGTGCAGGCGCACGCGCACGCCTTCCGAGGAGGGCCGCAGCCCGGCGGTGCTGACCAGCTGCCCCGAGCGGGTCAGCTCGTCGATCAGCTGGCCCATGTCGGCCATCAACTGCTCGGTGGGGCCTTGGCCGGTAGTTTCGTCGGCGCGGATCATCGAAAGGAATCGCATGGTCGGGTCTCCAGAGGCAGGGTGCGGCAGAAGAATTCCGCCGTCTCACCCCACGACGAACGACGGCCCGTGAAATCGACAAGCGATCTGGCCCGACCTCTGCGCTTGCTCAATTGCAGATGTTGATGCACGATTGCACACCAGTTGACAACGCTGTCATTTCTGTCTGATGGTTCGATGAAAAGTCACTCCCCCTCTTCCCATGCCGCCACCTTGCGCATGGTGGCCGACGCCTCCGGCGTGTCGACGACGACGGCCTCGCGCGTGATCAACAACGCGCCGCATGTGCGCCCCGAGAAGCGCGACGCCGTGCTCGCGGCCATCGCGCGGCTGGGCTTCGTGCCCAACACGATCGCGCGGGCGCTGGCCGATGGGCGCTCCCGCACCATCGGCATCGTCGTGCAGCACTTCGAGAGCCCCTGCTATGCCTGGACGCTGCGCGGCGTCGAGGAGGCGTTGTCCAAGGCTGGCTATGGCCTCGTCGTCGCCAGCGGGCATTGGGACCGGCGCGAGGAGGAGCGCTGCGTGCAGTCGCTGAAGGCGCGCCGCGTGGACGGCATCATCGTGCTGACCGGCACGCTGGACGACCGCTTCCTGACCGAGCTGGCCCTGGAGCTGCCGGTCGTGGCCACGGGCCGGGAACTGCGGGCACCGGGCCTGCACAGCCTGCACTCCAACGATTTCGAGGGCGCCCGCGCCGCCACGCGGCATCTGCTGCAGCGCGGCCACCGGCGCATCGCCCACATCACCGGCGACCCGACCCACCCGGATGCGCTGGAGCGCGAGCAGGGCTACCGGGCGGCGCTGGAGGAAGCCGGCATTGCGCTGGACCGGGCGCTAGTGCAGCGGGGCAACTACCAGGAAGCCAGCGGCGAGCGCGCCGCGGAAGACCTGCTGCGCCRCGGCATCGAGTTCTCGGCCCTCTTCGCCGCCAACGACCAGATGGCCACCGGCGCCGCCCAGGCGCTGTACCGGCACGGCCTGCGCATTCCCGAGGACGTCTCTGTCGTCGGCTTCGACGACGTGCTGGCCGCGGCCCATGCCTGCCCGCCGCGCACGACAGTCAACCTGTCGCCGGCCGAACTGGGCCGCCGCGCCGCCGCGGCCATGCTGGACCTGCTGGCGCATCGCCGGCCCAGGGCCGTCGCGCCCGAACCCGAGTTGGTGGTGAGGTTGTCGACGCGCTTTGTCTGAAGCCATGGCGCCTGCATGGCCAGCGGATGTAATTGGCACAGCGTCCTACAACACTGCGAACCTCAGCGTCGCATGGTGGGATCTTTCCACTCCCGGAGACCGCCATGCCCCGAGGTGACAAATCGTCGTACACCGACAAGCAGAAACGCCAGGCCGAGCACATCGAAAGCGGCTATGAACACCGCGGCGTGCCCAAGGAAGAAGCCGAGGCCCGCGCCTGGGCAACGGTGAACAAGGAGACCGGCGGCGGCAAGAAGTCGGGCTCCGGTCGCGGCCAGCCCGAGAACCACGAGCCCTCGCGCAAGGGTGGCCGCCTGGGTGGCAAGGCCGCGGCCAGCCGCACGGCGGCCGAGCGATCGGCGTCGGCCAAGAAGGGCGCCGAGACCCGCAAGCGCAACGCCGCGGCACGCACGCATCATTGAGGCCGTCATCGACGGCGGTGCCTGGCAGGCGGTCAAATGGACCGCTGGGTATCGCACGCTCCTCGACAGGCTTCAATGACCACCTTCCCGTTCCCGCCTGGAAGTCCTGCGCCGCTGGCGCCTTCAACATCGATTCGCCGGGCGCTGCTGTTCCTGTTGATCTGCGCGCCGATTTGGGCGGTGCCGAGCCTCATCGCCGTCGGGCATCCGATCGTGCTGGTCGGGGCCGCCATTGCGCTGAGCCATCTCTTCCTGCGGTACGAGGGGCGTTCTCTCGCGGTACTTGGCCTCGATGCGTCGTGGCGCCGGCTGGGGCAGCTAGGCGCCGGGTTTGCGGGCGGGGCGCTGCTCATCGTGATGATCGCGCTCGTGACGCGGCTCGTGCTGCCCATCCCCTGGGCATGGAACCCGCACTTCAGCGCGGGCATGGCGGCGTGGTCGCTGCTCTGGCTGCTGTCCGGCAACGCCGTCGAGGAGCTCGTGTTCCGCGGCTACAGCTTCGAGCGGCTCATCGCCGGATGGGGCCATTGGCAGGCGCAGCTCTTCACCGCGCTGCTGTTCGCGGTGTTCCATGTCGTCAACGGCTGGCCCTGGCAGGTGGCGCTGCTGGGCACCACGGTGGGCTCGCTGTTGTTCGGGCTGGTGTTCGTGCGCTGGTGCAGCGTTCCCGCGGCGGCGGGCGTGCACGCCGCGGTGAACTGGACGCGGGACCTGCTGCTGACAGATCCGCCGACCGTGAAGACGCTGCTGGCACCGCTCTCGCCACGGCCATGGACGGCGGGCGAGCAGCTGAGCACGATGCTGCTGATGGACGGTGCCTTCCTGCTCGTGTGCATCGCGCTTGCGATCTCGATCAGGCGCCGACGGCTCTCCGCTGCTCAGTCGGGGTAGCGCCGGCCTTGCGTCTCCAGCGCCCAGCTGTCGCTGCGCCAAGGCGCCATCGGCAGCCCGTCGCCGCCGATCAGATTGGCCTCGCTGGGGTTGTCGACCCAGGCGTAGCGCGCCGCCACCGGTGCGGCCACGGCCGGGCTGCTCAACACGATGACGTCGGTGCCCTCCAGCCGCGCCTGGGCCGGTTGCCAGCGCTGGTCGGCGCCCGCCAGCAGGAAGCCGCGCAAGGCTTCGCCGGCCCGGGCCGTGCGCAGGCCGCCGGCGGTCTGCGCAAAACGCAGCCGCAGCTCGTTGCCGTGCACCTCGGTGCCGGCCAGGCGTGGCCCCGTGGCGGGTGACGGGCGCAAGCCCAGCTCATGCATGGCCAGGGCGGCCAGGCGTTGGCCGACGCTGCGCTTGTTGCGGGGATGGATGTCGGCCGCGTCGCCGATGTCGATGGCGACCGCCATGCCGGTGTGCGGCAGGGCCAAAGCGGCGGCCTGGGCCTCGCGCAGTTCCGCCCAGCCGCCATGGCCGGGCCGGTTGTCTGCCAGCGGCAGGAAGGCGGCCAGCTGCACGTAGAGGAAGGGCAGCTCGGGGGCCTGGAACTGGGCGCGCCAGTCCTGGATCAACCGCTTGAAGCCGTCGGCGTAGGCGGCTGCGCGGCCGGTGTTGCTCTCGCCCTGGTACCAGAGCACGCCGCGCACGCTCAGGCCCTGCAGCGGTGCGATCAGGCCGTTGTGGGCCAGCGTGGGTGCGTCGTTGGCCGTGGGCCCGGTGTTGGCGCTGGCCTGCTCGACACGCGCCCGCCAGGCGCCGGCCAGCGGCAGGCTGCCGGCCGCCGTGTCCAGCCGCAAGGCCGCCGCGTCGCCGTGGAAGCCTCCGCCGCCGCCGGTGTCGGTGATGCGCACGGCGATCCAGTTGGCGCCGGCCCGCAACAGGCCCGGCGCCAGCTCGTAGCGGCGCGGCTGGTCGTAGCCGCACTGGCCGCCAACGCGCTGGCCGTTGACCCAGACCTCGTCGCAGTCGTCGACCTTGGCGAGGTGCAGCTGCGCGGCGCCGGCCGCCTGCGTGGCGCTGAGCTCGATGCGCCGGCGCATCCAGACGATGCCGTCCAGGTCGGGCAGGCCTTGCGATTCCCAGACCTGCGGCGCCTGCAGCGTCGGCCAGGCGGTGTCGATGTCGGCGGCGGCCGACCATCCGCTGGCATCCACGCCCTGCCAGGGCAGGCCCGGCTGCCAGGCCGCGACCGCGGCCTCGATGCGCTCACGGCGCGCGCGGGCGAAGGCTTTCTCGTCGGCCGGCAGGGCCTTGACTGCCGGCGCCAGGTCCGGGTCGCGCAGGGCCGCTTCGCGGCGCACCCAGGTCTCGAGATGGGAGCCGCCCCAGGCGGTGTTGATGAGACCGATGGGCACGCCCTGCACCGCCTGCATCTGGCGCGCAAAGTGGTAGCCGACGGCGCTGAACTCGCCCACGGCGCCGGGCTGGGCCACCTGCCAGGCGGCGGGCGCGATGTCGGCTTGCGGCTGCAGGCTGGCGCGCAACGGCACGCGCAACTGGCGCAGCTGCGGGTTCTGCGGCGACGCGACCTCCTGCGGCCCGGTGTCGGTGGTCGCCAGCGGCCACTCCATGTTGGACTGGCCGGACAGCAGCCAGACATCGCCGATCAGCACGTCGCGCAGCTCCACCGTCTGGTCGCCCTGCACGCGCAGGCGGTGCGGGCCGCCGGCGGGCAGGGGAGGCAGCTGCACACGCCAACGGCCGTCGGCGGCGACTTGCGTGCGGGCCTGGTGCCCGGCCAACTCGACGGTCAGCGTCTGGCCGGGCGTGGCCTGGCCCCACAGGCGCAGCGGGCGCTCGCGCTGCAGCACCATGTRCTCGCCGAACACGGGGGCCAGGCGCACCTCGGCCTGAGCGGTGGCGGCCAGTACGGCCAGCAGGGCAGGCAGCAGGACAGTCTTCTTCATCGGGGTGTCTCGTTC